>RFHZ01000630.1 GCA_003696125.1 Nitrospinota bacterium | reverse complement strand
TATTAGCTTACCTGCTCTCTAATCTTCCTGCAAGAGAGTAGTTGTGCAAAAACTCTTAATCGCTCGTCATCGCGACTCAGCGCTCAACGATGAGTTGCAGGGCTTCATAAGTCGCAGGATCGTACTTGGCCTTTGCTTTATCTCCCAGGAGCAGGTCATCGAGGGTGGCACTCTGACCGTTCAGCGTGATCTGGGTTTGACTGGTGACCGTGAGTGTCCGCTGCGTTCCTTCTTTCTCTATGACCACCTCTGCCGAATCGATTGCGGTAAGGAATCCCTCAAATTCGACCGGCTTTCCTGGATTCCCTCCTCCACCGGTATTGGTAGACACCTTGGCCTTGATGATCCATTGTGTACCCCAGTTTTCATAGTAGAAGAAGGCCCCGGCAAAATAGTCGCACTCGAGCTTCAACGCCTCAAACTTGCTTAAGACCTTCCCTTCCAAATCCTCCAGGGCGGTCGTCTCACCGTACACCCAGATGAATGGACCGGCTTCCAGGATCTTGGTCTCTTTTCCATCCAGCAAAATGGCCATGGGGAAGATGTAACGGTACGAATAATCGATGGGGAGATCGAGGAATTCCTCGACCCCATCCGCCGTGGTGTAGGTGAGAGAGCCGGAGAAACCATCCGTCTCCACGCTTGTCACCAAGGCATTCTCAGGGAGGGTAAGGGTGGTCTCGTCGCAGACAAAGGAGTTACGACTCTGTGCATTCACCACACCAGCAGTCACCAAAGAGATAACCAGGAAAAAGGTTATAGAAACTAAGATCCGCGTCCTCATTGCACTTTCCTCCTTCTCCAACCGTATGACCGATCAGGATGATGCGCCTGCGCTCCATCCAGAGACTATGCATCGCCTACCCAGCATAGCACGGAGAAGGTTAGAGAGAGGTTAAGGGAAAATTAAAAAATTCTCATGAATCGCATTTTCATTGACAGAGGGCTCTTTTTTTGCTTTAAGTAACTTGACGATGTTTCATTTGCATTTTACCGCAGAGAACGCTGAGGTCGCAGAGGATATTTCTGGAATGCATTGCAAAAAAATGCTGTTCCTCTCCGCGTTCTCTGCGAACTCTGCGGTGAATTCAACATTGTCGAGCTGACTATGACGAGTACCGGAGGACTTTTGTACTTCAGGAACTCAGCGCCACCTGAAGTTTGCCCCACAGAGAGCACCGAGGCAGAGCAAGGTCTCTGCCCTCTTGCAGACATAGCGGTGTGTCTTTTGTGAGTACCGCCGAATCTCCTCCTTGCAGGAACACCTTAAACGGTATGGGTAAAAACAGAGCATGGGAGAAGCGCCATGGAGTGTCCACAGTGTCGGCACAGCAACTCCGACCAAGCCCGGTTTTGTAACCAATGTGGGACTCCGCTCTCCCTTCTCTGCCCGCAATGTCACCACGAAAATCCGGCCGGGAGCCGGTTCTGTAACCAGTGTGGCCGTCTCCTCTCTTCCCCTCCAGAAGCGAGGGACACGCTCCAGGAGGTCGGACCTGGGGGTGAACGCCGGCAGGCAACGGTCCTCTTCTCCGATCTCTCCGGGTACACGGCCCTCAACGAAACCCTGGACCCGGAAGAGGTGGAAGCGATCATGCGACGGATAAAGGAGCAGGCGGTACAGATCGTTGAGCGTTACGGAGGGATCGTCAACCAGTTTGTCGGGGATGAGATCCTGGCCCTCTTCGGTATCCCTCATGCGCATGAAGATGATCCGCTACGGGCGGTCAACGCTGCTCTGGCCCTGCATGCACTGGTTCGCCAGATCGGTCCTGCAGTGGAGGCCCGCATCGGTCAACCGCTTCGCATGCATACCGGTATTCATACCGGCCTGATCGTCACCACTCTACGTGATGAGCGGGACGGACGATACGGGATTACCGGGGATACGGTCAATACCGGGGCCCGGCTGAAAGCACTGGCCCAGGCAGACGAAATCCTGATCAGCCCGGCCATGCAGCGATTGATTACTCCCTACTTCACCACAGAGGCGCTGGCTGCGGTCAGGGTGAAGGGGAAGGCTCAACCCCTTATCCCCTACCGGGTGGTGGAAGCGGCACCGATTCTCTCCCGTTTTGAAGCAGCAGAACAGCGGGGGTTTGCCCCCTGTACCGGTCGAGACCAGGAACTGGCCTCTCTCCATTATTCCCTGGGAAAGGCGATGCAGGGGGAAGGCGAGTTTGTCAGCGTCGTCGGAGAGGCAGGCATCGGGAAGAGTCGATTGCTGTATGAATTTCGACATTCTCTGGATCAGGAACGGGTTACGGTGTGGCAGGGGAGATGCCAATCATCCAGGAGCGATACCCCCTATTTTCCCTTTCTGGATGCCCTCCGCCAGGGATTACACCTGCCAGACGAAGGGGCGCTACCGGAAACGGTTGCCACCCGGATTGTGGCGATTGACCCCTCCTTAGAGCCGTTTCTTCCCCTCTATCTGCACCTTTTATCCATTCGCAGCGAGTATCCCTTACCTGCCCACATGCAAGGAGAAGAGCTGCGCCAGGCCATCCAGGAAGCTTTGAGTGCCATACTCACCCTGAGCGCACGCCATCGTCCCCTGGTCTTATTGCTGGAAGACTGGCACTGGAGCGACGAGGCCTCCCAGGCTGCCTTGCAGCACCTGATCGGTATGGCCTCCTCTGCCCCTCTGCTGGTCGTGGTCACGTACCGGCCCGAGTTACCGGCGAACTGGGGGCATCGAACCTCTCATACCCCTCTTATCCTGAAGCCGCTCTCTATCCACCACACCGAACGCATCATCAAGTCCCTTATCGACGCCTCACATCTACCAGAAGGTTTTACCGCCTTGATCCATGAACAGACCGCCGGTAACCCGCTCTTCATCGAAGAGATCTGCTATGCTTTGCTCGAAGAGGGGATACTGGTCGTTGTGGATGGGGAAGCAACCCTCACCCAAACCCTGGAACACCTTGCTCTGCCCGATACGGTACAGGCCATCATCCGCACCCGCCTGGATCGCCTGCCCCCTGCCGCGCAGGAGGTCCTGCGCCTGGGCTCGGTTATCGGGCGGGTGTTTGGCCGGCGTATCCTTGAGCGGCTCTATCCGGACCAGGTGGCCCTGGCGGAAGCCCTGGAAATGCTGCAGAAGACGGAGATGATTCAGCAGATCCGCGTGTTACCCGAAGCCGAGTATACCTTCAAGCATGTGCTGACGCAGGAAGTGGCCTATGAAACCCTGCTGCGGCAGCGACGCAAGGTCCTGCATGGACAGGTAGGGAAGGTGATGGAAGAACTGGATCAGGACCGGCTGGAGGAGCAGGTTTACCTGTTGCATTACCACTTTCGCCTGGCAGAGGACTGGGAAAAGGCGGTGATCTATGGGCGCCAGGCAGCCGAGAGCGCGGAGCGGCTGAGTCAATTCCCGGAAGCGGTCAGGATGCTTGCACAAACCCAAACCTGCCTAGAGCAACTTCCAGAGGATCGATCCCGCCAGGAGACGCTGCTCGATCTCCTGCTCCGGCAGGAGCGGCTCTATGAAACCCTGGGATGGCGGGATCAGCAGCAGGCGATCATCGATCAACTCCTTGCCCTGCTATCCCCGGGTGATAATCCGTCCTGCCTGGCCGAGGTGTACGTCCGGCAGGGAGAACTGCACACCCTGTTGGGACGTTTCGCAGAAGCAGAGCAGGTTCTCAGCCAGGCGCTTGCCCTGCGGCGAGCCCTGTCTGACCAAGCCGGAGAGGCTCATGTCTTCCGCAGCATAGGCTTCCTCCGCTGGCATCAGGGCCGGTACGACGATGCGCTCTCCTGCAACGAAGCTGTTCTGGCCATCGATCGAGAGCGAGGAGATCTGACCGCCATTGCCACCGATCTGACCAATCTCGGTGTGGTCTTGCGCAAGCTCGGACACTACGCGCGGGCACTGGCCTGTCTGGAAGAGGCTCGCCAGCTCTACACCTCGCTGCACAACCTGGTCAAGCTGGCCCCCACCCTGTACAACATCGCCAATGTCCACCGGGACCGGGGTGATCTGGAGCAGGCCCTGACTTACTACCGGCAGGCGTACGATATTCATGTCCACTGCCGCAACCTCATCGGCCAGGCGTTCACCCTGACCTCTATTGCCCATATCTCCTGGGAACAGGGAAAGGTGCAGGAAAGCCTGCGCCTCTATCAAGACGTGGTGCAGATGACCCGCGACATCCGGTATGGGCAGGGTCTGCTCCATGCGCTGCGCATGGTGGGAGAGCTCCTGCTGGTGCTTAATCGGCCTCAAGACGCCCTTCCCTGTCTCTTAGAGGCCACCACGGTGGCGACAGAGCTGAAAGAGCAGGAGAATGAGGCTCTGATCTGGAGCAAGGTCGCCACCATCTATGAGGAGCACCTCCAGAACTCCCTGGAGGCGTTTAGCGCCTGGGAGAAGGTCTGCGCCCTGCGCAGGCAACTCGCCAATCCTCCAGGAGAGTTGGAGGCACTGCAACAGATGATCCGGCTCTCCCGGCACCCTCTCAACGCACCGGAGCAGGCCATACGCTACCTGCACGAAGCGCTGGATCTGGCCAGAAGGCTGGGAGACCAGGTTCAGCAGGGAGAGTTGCTGAATCAGCTCGGCATCCTGGAATGGCACCAGGCGGCTTATACCGAGGCGCTGATGCACTACGAACAGGCCCGGCAGATCTATGAGGACCTGGGAGACCTGGTTCATCTCGGCCTGATCCTGAACAGCCTCGGGGTGACGCTGCGGGGTCTCAGGCGCCATGACGAAGCACTGGTTTGTCTGCAGGAAGCGGTAACTACCCATCAACAGACCGGACAACGGCTCCTGGAAGGGCATGGGCTGGCGGCCATCGGCGATGTCTATTACGATCTGGGACGCTACGACGAGGCGATCCAGCACTACCAGGCTTCCCTGGAGATCCGGCGCAGCATTGACGATTCCCGGGGAGAGGGGTGGATGTTGCACCACCTGGCCCGGGTATACGCGGCCCAGGGTTCACCCCTTTCTGCCCGGGAATATACCAGACAGGCTCTGGCCATGGCCACGGAGTGTGGAGATGGGGAGCTTTGCAGGGCCTGTACCCAACTACAAGCACAACTCTGAATCCATAGAGGAGCGAGACATGCCACGCTACATCATCGAACGCAACATAGGCCAGATGTCACCCGAAGAACTCCAGGCTGCCGGGCAACGATCGATCCAGGTGGCGGCCGAGATGCCGGGTGTGGTCTGGATCAAGAGCTACATCTCGCATTCAGAAGGGAAAATCTATTGCGAATACGAAGCACCAGATCCGGAAAGCCTCCGCGAGCATGCCCGGCGAGCCGGTATTCCTGCGGATAAGATCACGCCCATAGAACTGGAGGTCGATCCGGGCATGTTTCGCTAATTGTGTTCTCCGGGGTTACGACCCTGGAGGGCGTACGCAAACCTCCTCACATGGTATCATCGGTTATGCAGGAGGGAGGCATCATGCAAGTCGGAGAGTATCTGTTCAGCAAGATCAAAGCACTGGGGGTAGAGCATATCTTCGGCATTCCTGGTGATTTTGCCCTTCCCCTCTTCAGCGCCATGGAAAAAGCTGGTCTCCAGATCGTGGTGACTACCCACGAACCGTCAGCCGGCTTTGCCGCGGATGCCTATGCCCGGCTACGCGGGTTCGGGGTGGCCACGGTCACCTTTGGGGCGGGTGGACTCAACATGGTCAACTCCATTGCCCAGGCCTATGCGGAAAAGTCACCGGTGCTGGTCATCAGCGGAGCCCCGGAGATGCAGGGACGCAAGCTCGATGTCCTCTTCCATCACCGGGTAAAGACCTTTGAGTCACAACTCAATGTGTACAAAGCGGTTACCGGGTCTGCTGTGGCCCTGACCGATGCCGCCTCTGCCGGTGAGGAGATCGACAGGGTTCTTGCCGAGGTGTTGCGTACCAAACGGCCCGGGTACATCGAGGTGCCACGTGATGTGGCCAGGGCAAGGATCAAGAAGGGAGCGCGAAGCGAGCCGGCCCCTCTGGTCCGGGACCAGGCAGCGCTACAGGAGGCGATGCAGGAGGTGGTCAGT
>RFHZ01000629.1 GCA_003696125.1 Nitrospinota bacterium | reverse complement strand
GGCATAGACCATAAGCCCTATCTGGCCGCAGAAAAGGGGGATCTGGGACTGGGAGTGCTTGTGGCGGTGCGGAGCCGACTCGATCCGGAGTCCCTGCTGAATCCCGGCAAGCTGTTACCCGAGGCATGACCCGCCTAGACTCTGACCAGGTTTTCAGGTATAATACGTTTCACCATGCTTGCTATCGATTATACCCATTGCCGGGAGCTTCTTCCGCAAGAGCAACTAGGCACCGACGAGGTACGCCGGCTGCCGGCCCCGGTCGGATTTGCCGACTGGCGGGCGGCTGATCGGTGTCTGCAGCGTATTGCCGATGATCCCCATGTGCGCCAGGCGTTTGCCGAGTGCCTGCCCGAGGTGTTGCTGGCGTTGACAGAAGCGGCCAACCCTGATCGGGCCCTGGTGAACTTCGAGCGTTTTGCCCACAACGTGGCCAACCGGATCGGGCTCTTCCGCTACCTGGCCAGTGACCCGCGCATGGTGGAGATCCTGATCACCCTCTTTGCCGGGAGCCAGTTTCTCACCGAGATCCTGCTGCGCAATCCCGAATACTTTGAGCTGTTGCGGGATCGCCGGCAGCTTGCCCGTCCCAAGAGTGACGAGCAGTTTGCCGCCGAGGTCGAGGCCGGGATCGCTCCGTTTCAACGCGCCGAGAATCAACTCAATGCCCTTCGCCGCCTGCAACGAAGAGAGCTCCTCTGCATCGGTACCTGCGATTTACTGGGGCTGTGGGATCTCCCCACCGTCATGACCCAGCTCTCCTCCCTGGCCGAGCATCTCGTGCGTGCCTGCCTGCAGATCGCTTCTGTGCAGTCCCGGACTTTGCCAGAAGGGTTTGTCGTGATCGCATTGGGGAAGCTGGGAGGAAGAGAGCTCAACTACAGTTCAGATATCGATCTCCTCTTCCTGGCAGCAAGCGAGGCGCCAGCGTATAAGCGGCTGGGAGAGGAGTTGATCGGGGCGCTGGCCCGGATGACAGCAGAAGGATTCCTCTATCGCGTCGATATGCGGCTTCGTCCCTGGGGACGGCTGGGACCGCTGGTCTCTTCCCTCGACACCTATGTGGCCTACCTGCAAAAGCATGCCCGGCTCTGGGAGAAGCAGGCTCTCCTCAAAGCACGTCCTGTTGCCGGGGATGAACATGTGGGAGCCGAGTTCCAGCGTCGGATCGAACCGTTCCTCTTTGCCGATACGCCTGATGCCTCGATCCGGAACGATGTGCGGGCCATGAAGCAGCGGATCGAAGCGCAACTGCGACGCCAGGGACGGGCCAGGGGGGAAGTCAAACTGGGGGAAGGCTCGATCCGGGATGTGGAGTTTGTCACCCAATACCTACAGCTCCTGCACGGGGCCAGGTATCCAGAGATCCGGAGTGGGAACACCCTGGATGCGCTGGCCCGCCTTACAGCCAGTGGTCTGCTTCCGGCCAACGATTACCTTGTCCTCTCTGACGGGTACCTCTTCTTGCGAACCGTGGAGCATCATCTGCAGATGATGCACTACCAGCAGACCCATCGCCTACCAGACACTGCAGAAGAGCTCTCTGCCCTGGGGAAACGCCTCGGTTTTCAAGGGGTAGAGGCCGGAACCCGCTTCCTCACCCGCTACCAGCAGCACAGTGCCGCCATCCGGGCCATTTACCAGCGCTACCTGGAGGACGAATCCCCTCCTTCTTCTCCTCCTGCCCCCTCTTCTCCCCTTTTGCAGGGCGACCTTGCCCGGCATGTGCAGCGTATGGACGCCTCCTACCTGGAGACGTTTACCCCACAGGAGATCGCACAGCATGCGGCCATGGCCGAACAGCTCGACGAAGAGCGGCTGGCCGTGGTCGAGGCCGAACCGCTGGAGCAGGGGAACTGGCGGGTCACCATCGTCGGGTATGACTATCTGGGGGAACTCTCCCTGATCTGTGGCCTGCTCTTCGTTTACGGTTTCAATATCCTGGATGGACAGGTCTTCACCTATGAACCGCTTCCTCGCTCCCCCTCTCCGACCTCCAGATTCCGCACGCGTTCCCGGAGGTCCTCCAGAGAGCAGGAAGAGACACGACAGAAGATCGTGGATGTCTTCACCGTGCATCCGGTGCAGGGCAGGGTTTCTCTCGAACTCTGGGCGCAATACGCAGACGATCTGCTCCGCCTGCTGCGGCGTCTGCACGTGGGGCAGCAACGCGAGGTGCAGGGAGAGCTGGCCAAGCGGGCAGCCAGGGCTTTGGAAAAGATGAGGCCGCACCCTGAGGTGCTCTATCCGGTCGAGATCGACATCGATAACACCGCTTCGGATCGCTATACCGTGCTTCGGATCGATGCTCCTGATACCGTCGGCTTTCTCTATGAGTTGACCAATGCGCTGGCACTGGATGAGATCTACATTGCCCGGGTCGCGGTGACCTCGGTCGGCAGCCGGGTGCACGATACCCTGTATGTGACCGACGCACATGGACGGAAGATCACCACCCCGGAGAGACAGCGAGCTCTTCGGGCCGCCGTTGTGCTGGTCAAGCACTTTACCCACCTCCTTCCCCGTTCTCCCAATCCAGAATCGGCCCTCCTCCACTTCCGGGAGTTGTTGGGACAGTTGTTCAGCCGTCCGGACTGGCCTGATGCCCTGGCCTCCCTTGACCGGCCGGAGGTCCTGGATGCCCTGGCCCGGCTCTTAGGGGTCAGCGATTTCCTCTGGGATGATTTTTTGCGTATGCAGTACACCAACCTCTTCCCGGTGGTGCGCGATGTGGAAACGCTTACCCTTAGCAAGTCTAAGGAACGCCTGCGCACAGAATTAGAAAGTACCCTGGAACAGGCTGGAGATGAGGAGGCGCGGCGGCGTGCTCTCAACGCCTTCAAGGATCGCGAGATGTTCCGCATAGATATGCGCCATATCCAGGGATACATCCCGAGCTTTGAGCAGTTTTCCCAGGAGCTGACCGATCTGGCCGAGGTGGTGGTAGAGGCGGCCTATCGACTCTGTGCAGCCGAACTACAGGTCCGGTTTGGGACACCCTGCCTGGAAGATGGAACCCCCTGTCCAATGAGTATCTGTGCGCTGGGGAAGTGTGGGGGAGGCGAGCTCGGCTTTGCCTCGGATATCGAGTTGATGTTCCTCTATGCCGGCAATGGGAAGACCACCGGGCCAGAGGTCATCACAACGGCGGCG
>RFHZ01000628.1 GCA_003696125.1 Nitrospinota bacterium | reverse complement strand
TTTGATCGTGCTCAGATTGCTCTGCAAAAAGCGCTTATCCGCATGCAGGTTGCGGCGAAGCGTGCTCGCTGACTCCTTCTCTCCCCGCAGAAGGATAACGGTATGGGTATCACCATCGGTCTGGCCCAAATCAACCCCTGTCTGGGGGATGTGGAGAAGAACTGGGAATTGTACCGTACCTATATTGCCGAGGCCAAGGCCCGCGATGTCCAACTCCTCCTCTTCCCTGAACTGGGGCTGACCGGATATTTTCTGAAAGACATGGTGCCGGAGGTGGCTCTCCGGCTCGATGCTCCCCTCATCCAGGCGCTGCGCGAGGAGAGTCGTTCCCTTTCCCTGCTGGTCGGCCTGGTGGAAGAATCGCCTGATCACTTCTTCTACAATGCGGCCATCTACTTTGAGCAGGGAGAGATACGCCATGTGCACCGCAAGGTCTACCTGCCCACGTACGGCATGTTCGATGAACAACGCTATTTTGCCCGGGGCAGGAAGGTGCGCGCCTTTGATACCCGTTTCGGCCGCTGCGGCATCCTGATCTGTGAAGACCTCTGGCATCCTGCCCTTGCTTATATCCTGGCCGAAGAAGGGATCGACCTGCTCCTGGCGCCTTCCAACAGCCCGGGACGTGGCGTGCAGTTGCCGGAACCCAAACTGGCCATCACCGACACCTGGGAACTGATCAATCGCTTTTATGCCAAGATGTTTTCCCTGTACCTCTGCTATATCCATCGGGTAGGGTACGAGGAAGGGGTCAACTTCTGGGGCGGCTCCCACGTGGTCAATCCGGAAGGGGAGATTCTGGCCCAGGCAGACTACTTCCAGCCCGAGCTTCTCACCGTGGAACTCGATCCGTACGAAGTGCGGCGGAGCCGGATCTATTCCGGGATGCGACGGGATGAAGATCTCGATCTGACCCTGCGGGAACTGCAGCGGATCTACCGGCAGCGCTACTTTGCTCCCTGATAAACCTCCAGGACTCCGTCTCCCTTCTCCGGACAGGGAAGAAAAAACGGTTCCAGGGATAAGACACAGGTAGACAGGACGAACCATTTGAGAACCATGTACAGCGAACTCTGGATTAACCCGCAGGTCTTAAAACCTCTACTCATTCATTTTATCCAGAATGAAGTGCGCAAGGTCGGCTTTTCCCGTGTCGTGATCGGGCTCTCCGGTGGTATCGATTCCAGTCTCAGCGCCTACCTGGCCGCGGAAGCGCTGGGACCGGAAAATGTCACCGGGATCCTGATGCCGTACAAGACCAGCAGCCCGGAGAGCATGGCACATGCCCGGCTGGTGGTCCATAACCTCGGCATTCCCTCCCTTACCGTCGAGATTACCCCCATGATCGATGCCTATTTTGCCCGCTTTCCGGAGGCGGATCAGGTGCGACGCGGCAACAAGATGGCCCGGGAGCGGATGACCATCCTCTACGACCAGTCAGCAGCGCTGCATGCCCTGGTCTTGGGCACCAGTAACAAGACCGAACTCCTCCTCGGGTACGGGACGCTGTACGGTGATATGGCCTCTGCCATCAACCCGTTGGGCGATCTGTACAAGACCCAGGTCAGGCAACTGGCGCGGGAGATGAAAGTTCCCCGGGAGATCATCGAAAAAAAACCGACCGCCGATCTCTGGTTTGGCCAATCGGATGAAGAAGAACTCGGCTTTACCTATGAGGAGGTCGATCATCTCCTCTACTACCTTGTGGACAAACGCTATACCGTAGAAGAGTTGCAGGCCAAGGGGTTCGATCTCCGCTTTATCCGGGAGGTTTATAAACGGGTCCAGGCCTCGCAATACAAGCGCAAACTCCCGGTAATCGCTAAAGTGTCTGAACGTACCATTGACCGGGATTTTCGCTACGCGCGCGACTGGGGTCATTAGGGTGCACACACCAGGAACCCTCTATGTCGTTGCCACCCCGCTGGGCAACCTGGAAGACATCACCCTGCGGGCCCTGCGGGTGCTCCGTGAGGTCGATCTGATCGCGGCCGAGGATACACGACATACCCGCAAGCTCCTCTCCGCTTACCAGATCTCCACCCCCCTGATCAGCTATTTTGAGGCCAACGAAGCCCGCCGTATTCCCCTCCTTCTAAAAAAACTGGCCGAAGGCTCTTCCATTGCCCTGGTCTCTGACGCCGGAACACCTGGGATTTCGGATCCGGGATACCGGCTGGTCAAGGCGGCGATCGAGCAAGGGATTAGAGTCGTCCCTATTCCCGGGCCGACGGCACTGATTGCCGCCCTCTCTGTGGCCGGACTCCCCACCGACCGCTTCGTCTTTGAAGGTTTCCTGCCGGCCAGGGGAGGGAAACGTCGCCAGCGCCTGGAAGCGCTGCGGGAAGAGGAGCGGACCATCATCCTTTACGAGTCACCCCACCGGGTTCTCTCCCTGCTGGAGAGCCTGCAGCAGTGGGGTGAGCGTCGTGTCGTGGTGGCGCGCGAGCTGACCAAAGCCTTTGAAGAGATCCTTTACGGCACGGTGAGCGATGTCCTGGCCAGGTTGCGGGAGGGCCAGATCCGGGGCGAGCTTACCCTGGTCGTGGAAGGGAGAAAGCCTCGTCAGCGCAGTGTTCAGTAATGAGTAACGAGTGATGAGGACTGAGCAAATCCTCTGTCCCTGGTCTATGGCAGTCAAGGGTTCAGTGCAGCGCGTAGGGGCGCAGCGCGCTGCGCCCCTACCAGAGAAATGGCCTGGGACCTAGAAATCGGCCGGGCTTTTGACGGTCAACCCCGGTCTATTTAACACATGCGTGTAGATCATGGTGGTCGTGACGCTCGCATGCCCCAGTAGTTCCTGCACGGTCCGGATGTCATATCCCATCTCCAGCAGATGGGTGGCAAAGGAGTGGCGCAGGGTGTGGCAACTGGCCTGCTTGGCAATACCCGCCTTGCGCACCGCGGTTTTGAACGCCTTTTGCAGGGAGGTGGGATTGATGTGATGTCTCCGCACCTGGCCGCTGCGGGGATCGACCGACAATCGGGAAGCCGGGAAGACGTACTGCCATCCCCATTCGGTAGCGATGTGGGGATATTTTCGCTCCAAAGAGGGCCAGACATAGACGGCCCCGTACCCCAGGGCCAGGTCCCGGTCGTGTTGCTTTTTCACCTCCTCCAGATGGGTTTGGAGTGCGTCCCGGTACCGCTCCGGCAGCACCGTTATCCGGTCTTTTTCTCCTTTGCCGTCCCGCACCACGATCTGGTGCTGGGCGAAATCGACATCCTTGACCCGGAGCCGCACACACTCCATGAGTCGCAACCCACTGCCGTAGAGCAGTCCGGCCATCAGGGCATAGACGCCCTGCATCTCCCGCAAGATGCGCTCGATCTCCTCTCGCGTCAGCACCACCGGGAGGCGTTTCGCTGGTTGCGGTTTCTGGTAGGGTCCGATATCCCCCAGAGGTCTCTCCAGGACTTTTGTGTACAGAAACATGAGGGCATTCAAGGCCTGGCGTTGCGTTGCGGCAGAGACTTCCCGTTCTGTGGCCAGGTATTCCAGGTACCGCTTCACCGCGATGGCTCCCAGCTCCTGTGGATCGGTGAGTTCGTGGAAGCAGAGGAAGCGACCGATCCACCAGAGATAGGCCTGCTCCGTCTTATAGGCGTAGTGCCGGGTACGGAGGGTTGTTTTGATCCGTGCCAGCAGATCGGGAAACCGGTGTTGCAGACGATCCCACTGGGGGGTGTCTCGGTATCTCCCTCTGCCTTCAGTGCGGTTGGGTGCTGGTGGCCAGGGTTCTTTTGGCGCGGTCTTCGGGACCATCACCGGCCAGGAACGGGCCCAGGGCAGGGCCAGGCATTCGGCGAACAGGAGCCGGAGGGCATCGTTGGCCTGCTCCAGTTGCCAGTCCTGGTAGC
>RFHZ01000627.1 GCA_003696125.1 Nitrospinota bacterium | reverse complement strand
GCATCGATGAGTTCGATCTTGTACGGTTCCTCCTGCTGTTGGAAGAAACGCCGGGCCTCCTCCTTGGGAACCTCCTCCCGCACGAACGGGTAATCGGCCTCCACGATCTTCTGCATCTCGGCCTCTATGCGGTCAAAATCATCAGGCGTAAAGGTTCCCTCGTAGTCAAAATCGTAGTAAAACCCGTCTTCGATGGCCGGGCCGATGGAGATTTTCACGCCGGGGAAGAGGCGTCGAACCGCCTGGGCCATCACATGCGCCGTGCTGTGACGGTACACCGTCTTCCCTTCCGGGGTATGATAGCTCACCAGTTCGATGCGGGCCTGTGAAGAGCGCAGCGGGGTCATGAAGTCGATGATCTGCCCGTTTACTTTTGCCGCCACGATATCCTCCGGGACCGTGTAGCCTTCCCGGGCAAAGATCTCTTGCAGCGTAATCCCTTCTGGAAACTCCCGCTCTGCGCCGTCCCACAGGATCAGCTTGATCGTTTTCTCGCTCATTCCCCACCTTCTTTATACATGACTATAGCCACGCCGGCACTCAGACACCAAAGGGATCGGGTAAAAAGAGGGGTGAGAGAGGCTGTCCTGGCCTTTTTGTGTCTTCGTAACGTGGTGGCTATCCCGCTGTCCAAGATAGAGAAAAGGCATCCTGAGGCGTCGCTGCTCTCCTGATGCCCTCCTCTGGCTCCTGCCTCGTATGGTGGTCGGGATGGTAGGCACGGGCGGTTTCGAACCGCCGACCTCTTGCGCGTCAAGCAAGCGCTCTCCCCCTGAGCTACGTGCCTACATCCTTCCCTTTTTATCCTATGATCTTTTTTCCTTTCTGTCAAGTCTCTTTTTGGATGTGAAATTGCTTAACTCGCCTGTTTCTCAAATACGATGGCCGGTTTTTCCCGATGGGTGACCACCCGTTCACTGATCACACACTCCTTAATGCCCGAATGGGAGGGGAGTTCGTACATGGTGTCGAGCATGATCTCTTCCATGATGGCTCGCAATCCCCGGGCACCGGTCTTTTTGGCCATGGCCTCGCGGGCAATGGCCCGCAGGGCTCCCTCGGTAAATGTCAACCGGACCTTTTCCAGCTCAAAGATCTTCTGGTACTGCTTTACCAGCGCATTTTTGGGCTCGGTCAGGATCCGCACCAGCGCCTCTTCGTCCAGGTCGTTTAGGGTGGCAACCACCGGCAGGCGCCCGATAAACTCCGGGATCAGGCCGTATTTGAGCAGGTCTTCCGGTTGCACCAGGGAGAAGATATGCTCTTCTTCTCCCCGTCCAAAATGCCTGCTGCGCAATTCACTCCCAAAACCGACCGTCTTCTTCCCGATGCGCTGTTCGATGATCTTCTCCAACCCGGTAAAGGCCCCCCCGCAGATGAAGAGGATGTTGGTGGTATCCACCTGTAAAAATTCTTGATGGGGATGCTTTCGCCCCCCCTGCGGGGGAACGTTGGCGATGGTCCCCTCGATGATTTTGAGCAGGGCCTGCTGGACCCCCTCTCCGGAGACATCACGGGTAATGGAGGGAT
>RFHZ01000626.1 GCA_003696125.1 Nitrospinota bacterium | reverse complement strand
GATAATAGCGATTATACCAGCAAGTTTTTTTATGCCGGTTTCCATAGCCATCATCTTCCCCTCTTACCGACAATTCCTGGCCGCCCGATACCCGGCCGCTTCCGCTTCTTGCCGACTAGAGAAGACCACCCGGTTTTCCGGGGAGATCCGGTTATAATTGGGACATCCCGGCCAGTGGTAGATTTTGCTCCGGCGATTCCCGATGATCGGGCCAGCCACCGGAACAGAGGATGATCCCTTCCGGAAGCTCTCTGCTTTTTTTCGATACTCCCACGGTGGGATTGGTGTAGGATCAGCCCACAGACCCCGTTGGGCAAGCCGTGCCTCTCTTTCTAGGCGCTGTAGGGTGGTATCATGGGGCGCATACTGTCGATACCACCAGGCGTAGCCTGCCCTGACCAGCTCCTGACTCAGGTTCCGACCATCAGACAGCAGCACATTGCCGATGATCCGGCCATACTTCCCGATACTTTGCACCTGCACCGTAACGACCTGGCCAAAGACCAATGCAGAGGTGTATTGCTTGGCTCTCCGGCCGTACGGCTGTCTACGCTCTGGGGCATCGATTCCAGCTAACCGCACTCTGACGGCTTTGCCTTCCCGGAGGACTTCGATGGTGTCACCGTCGATCACCCCAACGACTTTGCCGGTGAAGGTAGTGGCAGCAAAGAGAGGAAGGGGAAGGAGAAGAAAGACAGTAAGTCCGATGCCCGTTATGAGCGTGCAGTGCTTTTGCATGGCTCTTTCTCCTCTTCTATCTTCTGGATCTCCTGAGGATCTACTAAGGGGAGTGACAATTCCCCTTCAGCTATCCCCTGCTCTGGATCGTAGATGACCGACCCGGAGAGTGCCCAATTCTTGGGATAAGCCCGCTGGAGACGACGGTGAACGGCTTGCAAATCCCGAAGAGGGTCATACGATTTCATAAATGCTATGCGTCCTCCCACTTTTCGTACCACCAAGCCGGAGGAGGGCCTTCCGACCCCTCCCAGGGAGTAAGGGGAGTCACCCGCTTCCATGGAGGCATTACAAAAGATGGGCGGTTTTTCCCATCCCCCTCCACCTTCCGGGACGGGATCGGTACCACATGCCAGGCGATGGCCCGATGACCTTTGTGGTAAGGCTCATACGGGATACACCGGGCACAGATCCATTGGCCAGTCTTCTTACACTTCCAGAATTCATTGCAACCACACTGTGCACATAATGACGCCGGCGCATCCTGGTATAGCTTCTGTCTACGGATCGCCTCGAATTCAGCAAAAAGCTTTCGACAATGCGACTGGTATACCGATAACGCATTATAGAAAGCCTGCTGGTCATTCTGACGAATCGCTTCATGAATCCGCTCTTCCAGGGATTCCGTCCCATAGAGAGGACAGCCTGGAGGACGTTCTAAAGCCAATTGTGTTTGCACAGCTTTGAGTTCCCGGTAGAGGGGATGATCCCAGAGGGGATCGGTCTCCTCTACCAAGGAATCAAAGTCTGCCGTTTGCAAGCCTGAAGGAGAAGGGGCTTGTGGGAAAGCTGGTGCCTCCAGCCCCCTGACCAGTGGGGAATTTGGGGCAGGATACTCCTCTACCGCCACAATTCGGTAGCGACGATCCGATGTGCATGGTGCCAGACGAATCCCTATGGCACGTTTTCCGGTTTCGCCTGCTGGGTGCCGGTGAGTCTCCCCGCAAAAGGGACAGTGCACCTCTATCTGGTAGCCGTTAGGATCAGATAAAAGACGTCCGGACAGCTCTGGAATCATTAGTCGCCCTCTTCCAGGAAGTGAATGTTGTTACGCCATTCACTTCCTGTGTAAGGTGTTGATTTCTATAGATTTACAGACCACAGTGAAGCAAGGGAAGGTGAATGTCAAGTGAATGTTTGCGACAACATTCACCAGACTCAACATATTGATTTATCAGCTCATATGGTATCGGAGTGAATGTGGTGAATGTTTTCCGTGTACTCTTTTTTTTAGGGGAGATATATATATATCTCCCCCCTGAGATATATATATCCATTTCGCTCTGTACAGGGTACAGGAAAAACATTCACCACATTCACTTGACATCCGCAACTACTTGATTTTTAAGTATTTATTTCGGTGAATGTCACAAAAAAACATTCACTCAACATTCACCAACATTCACTCAACATTCACCGCCCCTGGTTACGCTGGGATCAATCTCCATTGATCCGCACGCTGCTTTTTTCCGTGATAGACGATCCGACATTCAGCAAATTGCCGGTCGCGATTTGCCTTGAGCAGTTTTCCTAACCTGATGCGTTGACTTTTTTCATTGCCTTCGCCCAATGGGAGGGAGAGATCAGTGTCTTCCCTAGTCAGAAGGCCCCAGAGGTCCTTGACACCTACCGGAGTGTCTCCAAAGTGGTCCCACCAGGCATCAATGAACGTACGCCACATTTCGCCTTCAGCGTCAGAGTAGTCATAGAACTCATCCAGATTCTCTAGAAACCCAGGAATGCCGGCCACCTCCAGAATTCCTCCCATGGTTTTTGACCAGGATTCAAATCTTCCCAACGTTATTTCGGGGGTTTTGCCCGGTCGCCCCTGAGAGATCCAGGCCTGGATCAGGGTCAAGGATGCCCAGACGAGTTCAGCACGATGGTGGGTTGCCCACTTGGGCAGGTCCGGGTGACGGAAAGAGACCCTATCCCGGTTCCAAGGGCGGTCGTTCTTGGCATCAATCCGGATCCGAACAGTGCGCCGGGCGATTTCGGTTGAAAGGGCCGGATTATTGCCGGTGGCCACCCAGATGCACCGAACCGGGAGCCGGACAGTTTCAGAATGTCCTAAAATACGGTCTTCCCAAGTTGTGGCGGTAATAGCCGCAGATACATTTGCAGAGTCCAGGCGTCGGCGCAGGTTATCAATAAGTACTACCGACGGTCCATTTCGGAGAATAGCGGTAATACGTTTACGCCATTCCTCTTCGTCTCTCCCTTCGGTGATGATGGCAGCTGATTGGCCCAGAGCTGGGAGGAGCAATACCTCAGCCAAGAGACCTTTTCCTGTTCCAGCACTGGGAGCCTCGATCAGGTGCAGTGGCGTCGGACCAGGGATCAAGTCCCGCGCAAAAGGCAGGAGGAGTAAAGCGACGGCATGTGCTCTTTCTGCATCGCTTACAAATGGAAAATCGCCAAGTAGTTCGCTTAAAATAAGGTCCCGAGCACGTTGTAGGTCGTCTGGAGTAGGGGAAGCTGGCACAGAGGGGAGAACAAATCCTGGTGTAGGGGCATAATAGATCTGACCAGTAGGATGATAGCCGGGATCGGTATGGATGGTTCCGTCTGGAGTAAATACCGGCGCTTCCACAATGCGAGTGAGGATGGGGAGAGCTAAATCTGGCATCGCTAACACATCTTTCACCACCGGCATCGGTGGGAGAGCAGGGACGCACGATACCTCCTTCGTCTTTTTATCCAGCACATAGCGGTACCAAAATGCGACCCGGGCCAGGACATGTCGAAGTCGGTCTGGCGTTATTTCCCGCGCAATCGGTCTTTTTTTGTCATCGTATTCGATCCGCACTGGAAGTCCACCATAACGGAAGAGGAAAGGGGGATTATTTGCAGCCAGGAGAGCATCCCAGGCCTGTTGCGTTACTTTGGGAAGATCGCCATCATCAGCGGGGATTGCTGGGAGATCCTGGCCTGACCCCCGTGCTTTTTTATAAGCTTCCTTGGGGTGTTGGGCCTGTACATTGCGCTTTGCCTGTGTAATTTCTGCGTTCAACCGACGAAGATCGACCGCACGGCAGACACCTTTAATCTCTGCTTTTATCCAGTCTACCATACCACTATCCAATACGGCCAAGAGGGGTACAGCATGATACGCTATCCTGGGGTCCTTGGTTTCACGCAATCGCTCCAAGAGCAAATCTAGCTCCGGTCTAAGAACCACCTCTTCCCCTTGTCGTTTTCTCCATCCCGGATACCACCAGCGGGCTTGGTCAAATTGCGGATCAGCCAAGGTCAGGCACTGCAATTTCTCCATCGCCTCCTTAGCCGGGATCCCCTGGGTGTCTAGAGCAACCAGGTAATCGTCAATTCCCCATTTCTCCCCTGCTTGCCCTTGGGGGAGCTTGAACACAGAAACCATAGCTCCCCGCTGTTCTAGTTCCCGACCAAACGCATAGACGGCTCTTAGCACATCGTCTTTTTCCCAGGTATCCGAATCAGGAACAATGATACAATGCCGCCCCTCCAAGAAGATCTGGTCCAACGCCGGTATTACCTGGCCTTTTTCTCTCCAATTCCAGACTCCACCCAGGCCGATGCAGGGGAAACCCTCTTGAGTGAGTTTGAGTGCTTTCTTTTCGCCTTCGGTCCAATGGAGCGTTTCTGTTGTTTGGAGAATTTTCACTACTCCAGGGGGAAAGTACAGGTGTACCCCGCTATTTTCTCGTTGAAGATACTTCACTGTATGCCCGTCTTTGTCCCGGAAGGGCGGGAAAACTTTGAGACGGCAAAAATCCTTCGTTCCGGGGTATGGGAAGACTAAAGCAGATTGCACCTTGGGAGGGTTAAAGCCTAGGAGTTTGGGAATGTCCTGGGGGCGGACGGAATACAGACCTGCCGCTTCAATGGTAGCGAGGGAAAGTCCGCTTTTTTGCAGGTCTGCCAAGTGCTCTGGATGGAAAGCGTTTGTAATTTCAGGGATAGTGCTACCATTTGCTCTTGACAACTCAGTCTGCATCATGTATTATCTCCTCTAGAGATGCAAGGTTTTGCCCTTGGCCCCAATGCCTTCCCCAAATTTTGGCTTGGGGCTTTTCTTTTTCTGTTACCATCTTTTTTCCCCTGCCTTCTGGTGTAATATTACTGTCGGGTCTGCGCTGTTCCAGAGACGTCGCACTTTATTTCTAGACCGCTTCTGTGCAAAAACTGGCAAGAGACCGAATTGTTCCCTGAGTCGGACAAAGGAATTGTCTTGGTCTTGGAAGAGTTGGGGAAGCTTTGACCAAAGTTGGAAGTGATCTAGATCGTCCAAAAGTGTTGGCCACTTTGCCTTGACTAGCGCAATCCACCAGAGTCCGGGATCGAACGTCTTCCAGAGTTGGCAGAAGATCCGCACATAGTAGGTGTACATACCAGGCTTTCTCTCCCCGTTGTTGCCCCGTTCCCTGGCAGGACGGGGCATTTTTTTAGGATGTTACATGCTTTCTGCGGTTCTCTTCTTTGGCCTGTCGCAACTCTCTTTTGACGACTTCAGAGAAGTAGCTTGGGTAAGCTCCGTTTTTGTTGCATGAGTCTGAAAGCGTAAGCAGGTCCCCGGTGTTTATTGCAATCCTAGCACTTGATGGCTTTCAACTCGCTGCAGGTATTTTGGCTTTTTCAATCGCTTCGTGGAGCTCACGGACTACCTCTGAGAGATCAATCACAATAGAAAATGCTCCCTGTCCCGGTTGTCTCAGAAGGGAGAGGAGCGTCTCTCCACCTTCGACAACCTGGTAGACATCGTAGCCGTCTGTAACCAGGTAAGTTTCAGCTAAAGGATGTTCCAGGTTGTGAACGGTTTGTAAGGTAGCGATCACTTTTCGCAGTCCTTGCAAGCTGATCCCGGCATCTCTGAGTCGCTTTGCTGTGCGGAGAGCGACAATATCTTTGAAGCTATATAATCGCCATTTCCCTGTTCCCTGTGCTTCTTGTGTGGCCTGAAGAAAGCCAGTGGCTGACCAAAAGTGCAAGGTCTGTCTGGAGATCCCAGTAAGTTTCACCACCTGTCCTGCCGGGAATAGTCCTTGTTGGTTGGCAGTTGCTACTAACCGCTTTTGTCGTGTATACATACGCACCTCCTATTCTTTTTTTGTTGAGAGGACATTCACAGCTAGACTTACTTTTTAGCTTAGTTGACGAAAGAAAGCAAGCAAAAATTCTGCAAATTGGCCATATTTTTTGCAGGAAACAAAAAAAACAGGTCTCCCATTGTCCCCTCAGGTCTTTCAGAGGAATTTCCATGCCCTGGGAGAGTTTAAAAAAGTTTTCCAGATCAGGGATATAAGCCT
Organism: Nitrospinota bacterium; assembly: GCA_003696125.1. Classification (GTDB taxonomy): domain Bacteria; phylum Tectomicrobia; class Entotheonellia; order J063; family J063; genus J063. Next base: position 1,648 of record RFHZ01000626.1, on the reverse strand, counting down.
CGTATCCCAATGCTTCAAACTGCTTACGGACACACTGAGTCGTTGTGCCGCTTGAAAAAAGATGAGAGGAGGGGAGCTATCAGAAGTCGCATCGTGGTATGGAAGGGGCTTCTTGAGGCTCTCAGGTGGTTATTTTGGGAGAGAATACCGTAAAAAAGTATTCCCCTGGATTCGGTTTTCTGTGGATGCGATTTTCTGTAAAACAGCCTTTCTGTATCTAGCGATAATGCTCCTCCAAAAGTCGCCGGAGCTGCTGCGCAATGGTCTCCCCCTCTTGGACCGCTTTAAGCTTAATTTTTCGATGGAGTTCTGCGGGGATGTCGATCGTTAACCGCTTCAGCTTCTCCGGCCGTTTTTTGGGTGCTGCTTCCTGATACACCCACTGTTCTACGTCCGGTTTGATCGGAATGTCTACCTGCTTCTTCTTTGCCGTCATTGCCACACCTCCAGTAGTTCATCAATCACCTGCTCTATTTCTTGCACTGCTTTTCCCCGGGGATCGGTCTCCCAGACGACACTGCCTGTCGCCGCGGATTCGGCAAAAGCAATCCGCTGAGAGATCACCGACTGCAAGACCGGGATCTGATAGGTTGCCAGGGCTTCTCTCACCGCGGTAGCGATCACCGTATTGACGATCTTCCGATTCAACAGAAAAGCGGTTTTCAGGGTTTCTTTAAATACAGAGGCTTCTTTGATCAGCGTAATGAGCTGGGCACAGGCCCACACATCGTAGGGAGAGGGTTGCACGGGGATAAGAATTCCATCAGCCGCTAAAATCGCCGACCGGACGATCTCTGTGGCCCGGGGAGGTCCGTCGATCACCACCTGGTCATAGTCAGCCGCCAGCGCAGGGAGATCCCGGTGGAGCACTGGTCGATCTAAGCCCACTACCGGTAGCCGGGGATCGTTCCTGCGGGCAGCAGCCCAATCTCTGGCCGATCCCTGCGGGTCAGCATCGACCACTAAGACTTTCTCTCCCCGTTTGGAGAGGCCATAGGCTAGGTGGAGAGTAATGGTGGTCTTGCCTACTCCTCCCTTTTGGTTCAGGACGGCGATGATCATTTCTGGATTCCCTGTATTCCAGAAACGGAGAAAAGCGGTTTTCTGTAAATATACAATGCAGGGTGGGGAAAGGGCAAGCATTTTGTGTTTTAGACAATCGTAGAGTGACAAATTTTGTCACTCTGTCTCATCAACACCGGTCACAAGGGAGTTTCTCAGATATTGATTGTTGAGGCGCAATATTGAGACGAATAGAGCACAGCCCAACACGCTCCTTCTGCGCAAGCGGCGGTGTCGCACCAAGCGCTGAAATACGGTCTCTCCTGGAGAGCATAATGCGAAGGGTCACATTGCTGCTTGATCCGGGAGCGCTTTCGGTATTCAGTGATCAGCAACTCTCGGCATCGCTCTGAGTATTTTTGGGTATTGGATAGAGGTGGCGGTCGTCTTGTCTAGCCAATCTGTAAACGTTACCCTAGATCTCTCCTCGCAGCAGTTTCCTGGGAAAGTGGCCATGACAAAAGGGCTGATCGTTTTCTACAACCGCCATGTCTTTTTCGGGCCTGCTTATGGTTTCTCCTGCATACGAGGCTCTTCTTCCGTAGACATAACCTGCCCAAGGGACGATGTGGTCTTCATGGTCAGT
>RFHZ01000625.1 GCA_003696125.1 Nitrospinota bacterium | reverse complement strand
TGACTTCCCGATAGTACTGCTCCGGGGTGAAACGGTAAGGGTGTTCACCACGGAGGGTAAAGGGCTCGGTTTCAGGAGGGGGGAGATGGGCATCCCCGAACGCCACAATCCCCTCGATGAAAGGACGATCTGAAGAGAGCCCTTTCTTCTCACCTGCCGAGAGATCCAGTATTTTCACTCCCACCGCATCCCCCTGCTCCCCCTCCTTGCGCTTCGCTTTCAGCAGAACGGTTCGCCTCTGTCCTTCTATCGCAATCCACCGGTAAGCTCTTACCTTCTGCACGGTGAGAAGCCGTTTCCCTGGAAAGAGAAGTGAGGCGACTTGTGCCATGATTTCCACGCTAATGGTGAGAGGGACTACAGGTAAGGCGGGCAGGCTTCTGGTGCAGGTGGGAGGATGTTTCCCTATGGTATGATGACGAAGAAAGAGATGTTCCTCAAGGTCAAACTGACAGGTGGCGATGACCTCTTCTCCTGGGATCAGGGAGGTTACAGTAAGGGAAAAAGGACTTCCAGCAGAGGGTGAGTACCGGGAGGAACCCTCCGTTGGAGATTCCTGGGCCACTTTTCCTGCCTCTCCAGAGGCTTTGAAGCCGCCATGCCTGGCCTGAGCCATGAAGGCCTGCATGGTCTCCTGCTGGATGCTCAGAAATCGATTCATGGTCTGCAGATAGGCTGTCATGACGCGGGATCGACTTCCCTGACCAGGGGAAGCAGCCGGTGGAGGCGCTGGAGATACAGGAGTTTTCGCTTCGAACAAGGGTGAAGGGGTATGGTCAGACTTGCCCCGGACAGGGGAGAACTGCCCTGGAGTGACCGCCTGCTGAGGAGGGGTTTTTCTAGCGGTCGACTCCTGGGGAACAGGCATGCCTAGCCGGGGAGAAGACTTCGGGAGATCTGTCCGCGACGGAGAAGAGTGGGGTGATAAAGCCACTTCTTTCCTGAGGCGGATTTGGGGGAGTTCCAGGGCCAGCCTCATGGTATCAGATTCTCGCTTCTCCGTGCCTGTCTCCTCCAGGGAGAGGCGCTGGGGGGCCCGGTGGGCATAGAGGTAATCCAGACGCATAGAGACCCCGTGTGCTGCCAGCAGTCCTATCAGATAGTTGAGCTGGGTAATACCGGAGCGATGGGTCACATTAGAGGGCACGGCGAGATAAGGACGCCCCTGGAGGATATCATCCACAAAGTTGGTCAGGTTTCCCCTGGGTCCCACTTCGACGAATATCCGCACCCCAGCATCGTACATGGCCTCTATAGTCTCCCGGAAGCGGACCGGCTGTGCCCACTGCTCAACAGCAAGTGCCCGGATCTCATCTGGATCCTGGGGGTAAGGTTGGGTCGTGAGACAGGAGTACAGCGCAATACGAGGAGACACGATCTTCAGGTGTCGAAACGCATGGATAAGCTGGTCACAGACCGGTCGGAACAGCGGGGTATGGTAAGGGCGATTGAAGGGGAGGAGGTTACAGATGGCTCCCTGGCCTTGTAAGCGATCACGGGCCTGGGTAATAGCGGACTCAGATCCACAGAGGACGATCTGATGTGGGCAGTTATCCATAGTGATGGAAAGGGCTCCCTTGCTCTCCGCTATGATAGAGGTAACAGCAGCAGGGTCGGCTGCTCCTACCGCCATGAGTGTTGCTGGGGGAATCTGGTCGATCATCGATGCACAGATGTTGTTTAACACCAGTCCATGCCGGATGAGCTCTCCTTCGTCTCGGACTTCTACCGCTCCTGCCGCTAATAGGGCGGCGAGCTCTCCGCTGCTGTGACCCACAACGGCCTGGGGGAGGATTTCCAAACGGGTGAGTAACTTAAATAGAGCATAATCAGCAGCAAATACCACCTCTGCCGCAAGCGCCGTCTGCCAGAGCTTCTGATCGGAGTGTAAGTCTTCTGGGGAGGAAAGGGGTGGGGGGAATAATACCTGGCTGGGGAGAAAGCCGCGGTTACTTTCCAGAAAAATGCGATCAGCCTGGTCGAAGCAGCCCCTCACCTCTGGGAAGTGACAGCAAAGATCGGAGAGCATGTTGACATATTGAGCCCCTTCCCCCGGGAAGAGAAAGGCGAGAGACCCTTCCTGGCTCAGGGGATGGACAGAGAAGAAGATACCGCTTCTGTCCTTGATTCTGAGACAGTGAGGATCGGCCAGACGCTTGAGCCCATAGGCAAGCTTCTCTGCCAGCTCCTGTAAAGAGCTGGCCACAACGGCGAGGCGATACCTGGACTGGAGAGGGCAGTTCAGGGTATAGGCCAGATCCTTGGGCTCCACGGTCGGCCGGCAAGAGAGGAATTGGAGGACCTGTTCTCCTGCTTTCAGCACATCCTGACGGGAATCCCCCTGGATAAGGAAGACTTCCGTTTCCCAACGATGTAGGAGACTAGAGAACTCAGAGGTACTCTTCCAGGATGGCATGGGCATTGATCCCTCCAAAACCAAAAGCGTTGACTCCAGCCCGTCGGGGCTCCGGGCCGCCATGAATCCAGGGCCGAGTTTCTGTGTTAATGTAGAAAGGAGTCTTTTCCAGGGCCAGTCTGGGATTGGGTTCCTCAAAGTGCAAAGAAGGGGGAAGGATCTTGTGGTGGAGGGCCAGGGCTGCCTTGATCAGGCCTGCGACTCCAGCGGCAGGAATGAGGTGGCTGATCATAGACTTGACCGAACCTACCGCACACCAGGGATGGGCACCATCCCGTGGACCAAAAACCTGGCTTAAAGCCTGCATTTCTACCACATCTCCCACCGGTGTCCCTGTTCCATGCGCTTCGATAAGCCCTACCGTGCGTGGCGAGATGGCGGCTGCCTCATAGGCTCGACGAAGGGCCAGCACCTCTCCCTCTACCCTGGGGGCCAGAAGTCCCACGGCCCGTCCATCACTGGCTATTCCGACACTCTTGATGACCGCATAGATCCGATCGCCATCACGTTCGGCATCCTCCAGGCGCTTGAGCACCACCACACCTGCTCCTTCCCCCAGCAGGGTTCCATCGGCCTCCTTATCAAAGGGCCGGATCTGCCCCCTGCGGGAAAGGGCGTTAAGCTGGCAGAAGACCATAAAGATGGGGGGAATGGCGGTACTGACTCCTCCCACCAGTGCCAGATCGCAGCGACCACTGATCAGCTCGTGCATACCGAGATCCACGGCAATCAACGAGGAAGCACAGGCAGCATCGACTGTATAGGCCGGTCCCCGTAGATCCAGGCGGTTGGCGATGCGACCACACATGATGTTGGGGACCAGAGACGGTGCGGTATCGGCATTAAAAGGAGGGAGGCTCGTTTTGAGCTCTTGCCTGATCTTCTGCAACTCGGCTTCCGAATATTCTGGATGGAGCTGCTTAAGGATCTGGAGGGTCTGGTTTACAACCCACCCGTGCTGGATCATGGTCACGTTTCCCCGGTTGAGATAGTTCCCACGACCCAGGATAACGGCGGTCCGGTCTCTGTTGAAGGTCTGGTCCAGGTACCCGGCATCGGCCAGAGCCTCGTAGGCAACCCGTAACGCCAGAAAATGCTCGGGTTCTCCTCCATCTACAGCATGAGGCATGACCCCATAAGGCAAGGGATTAAACCGGGCAAGTTCTCCCAGATATCCCCCCCGCTTACAGTAGATTCGATCATTCTCCTTCGCCTCCGGATCGAAGATCTCTTCGGCTCCCCATTCCGGGGGAGGATCGGAGATGGCATCAACCTTGGAGACGATATTCTGCCAGTAGGTCTTGACATCAGGGGCACCAGGGAAGAGGCAGGCCATCCCGATGATGGCCACATCACCACGCAGTGCATTCATTCCCCATCTCCTTGGACAGTGAATAGTGATCTTCCTCCTGGGCGGGCGATGGCATATCGGACCTGGGCCAGCCGGTTGAGAGCCTGGCTACAGGAAAACTCCATCCCTTCCAGAATCCCAATTACTCGGCCTGTGGTTGTCTCCTGGAAGTAGACATCGGTAAGAAGGTTATGCCCTCCCTCTCTCGACCAGGCCCGGAGGGAGCAACGCACCGGGGAGCCTGAGGGAGAGCCAAAGCGGTGATACAGTTTAAAGCGATTGGGGAGGGGAGTCATATCATGATAGGCCCGTTCCCACAAAATGGCGAGCTGGAAACCACAGTCGAGCAGCACCGGGTCGATCACCCAGTGTCCCTGCCCGTTCTGAAAGAGGCCCTGGGCCGGAGAAGAAGGTTGGACAATAGCACAGATCCCTTCTTCACTGATTCCCTCAATTGTGGAGATCCCCTGAAAGCAGGGGCCATGAAATAGCCACTGGCGATAAGCATCATCTACCGTTAGAGGAAAAGGACGCAGGGAGGAAAGGGACTCCAGTTCACCAGATGGGGAAGAGGGGAGCCGCTTCCCTAGCTGTACCATTGCCCGGTAGTTAGGATGCTCCGGTTTTTCTATCTCACCGATCTCTACATCTACTTCTAGAAGTTCCCCTGCAAGAGATTCAGGGTGGGGTCTTGCTATCACCCGGATCTTCCTGATGGCGTCTGCCAGGACAATTCCCCGTAAAAGCCTCGAGGAACGAATGCCCACCACCTCCCATTCCGGCCAGCCTGCCTGCACGACCTCTGCCATCAGCTCCATGGCCATGGCAAATGGGAAGACCGGTTTGCCATCGAGTTGATGATCGAGGAGATATCGATCATGAGACGGATCCAGGGAGCGAATCACCTCCACCGTTCCCTCCTGTCCAGAACGGAGGGGAGTGCTAACCAGCAGGGGAAGCACACGAGAGGAAGAGGAAGACCGGGGCGTCGCCATCTCACACCACGGTCCCTCCCCGATTACCACTTCCACTGCACCTTTGGGTCCCCAGAGGAGCTCGTTATGGAACGCTCTTCGG
>RFHZ01000624.1 GCA_003696125.1 Nitrospinota bacterium | reverse complement strand
GGTTTACGGAGCGGGGTAAAGGGCGCTTCCTCGTATACCCAGGGACGCTTCTCCCCGGCAGAGGGGGTGTAGCCGCGCACCTGCCAGGCATAGACGTGCTGGACGATACGGTCAAAATCCCCGTCATCAAACGATTCTCCTAGCTTTTCCAATAGGGAGCGGAAGAATTCTGCCGCCTCTTCTGGTGAGAGTCGCTTCAGGAATTTAAACAAGAGATCGTTCCGGGACCCGTAAGCAAAAGAGTTCTTGAATTGCTCAACCGTTTCCGGAGCGGCATGGGGATGGTTGGACGGAGCAGATGTAGCCATAGAGCCTCCTTTCCTGCGATCTGTTGCTCTCCAGCACAAAGGCATCTTGTATCGAAGTCGTGCGTTCTTGGTGCGCGCTTTATTCAAGGAACAGGGGCGCAGCGCCGCTGCGTCCCTACCAGGCACCCTCCCACAAGCGCAGGTATGGACAAGAGATTATGGTCAGGTACTTGAAAGAGTAGTATACGGCAGGAGTCCTCTCTCTGCAAGGGAGAATCGAGAACCGTTCGCCTAGCCTCGCTGGATACGCACCGGCAACCGTCGCGGTCCCCAGTCGCCAGGCGGGCCCTCAAACACCCCTGCACAGGGGGTTCCGCAGAAGGTGCAGCGTCCGTCGTCGGTGAGATGCCAGGCGGTCAGCACGTACCAGTCCCGTCCGATGATCTTCCGTCCACACTGATGGCAGTAAGTACTCCCCCCTGCTTCGTCGTGCACATTACCGGTGTACACGTAACGTAGCCCGTTTTTCATGGCTATGGCGCGTGCCCTGGTTAAGGTAGAGGGGGGGGTAGGAGGTTTGTCTCGCATCTTCCAATCCGGGTGAAAGGCGGTAAAGTGGAGGGGAACATCCGGTCCCAGGTGCTCGTTGATCCACTGTGTCAGTGCCTCGATTTCCCGGTCAGAGTCGTTCTCCCCGGGGATGAGAAGGGTGGTGATCTCCAGCCAGACCGGGGTTTCATGGTAGATGTAGGCGAGCGTTTCCAGCACCGGCTGCAGGTGACCACCACAGAGCCGGGCATAGAAGCGTTCGGTAAAGGCTTTGAGGTCTACGTTGGCCGCATCCATGTGCTGGTAGAATTCGCGGCGTGGTGCGGGACAGATATAGCCGGCCGTGACGGCGACGGTTTTGATGCCGAGGGCATGGCAGGCCTGTGCCACATCGATGGCGTATTCGAAGAAGATCACCGGGTCGTTATAGGTAAAGGCGACGCTACGACACCCCAGGTCGTGTGCCGTGCGGGCAATCGCCTCTGGCGAGGCGGCATCGGCCAGGGTATCCATCTGGCGGGACTTGCTGATATCCCAGTTTTGACAGAATTTACAGGCCAGGTTACACCCGGCCGTGCCAAAGGAGAGGATGGGGGTGCCGGGCAGGAAATGATTGAGTGGCTTCTTCTCGATCGGATCGACGCAGAAACCGCTCGATCGACCATAGGTGGTCAGGACGATCTGATCGTTGTGGCGGGCACGGACAAAGCAAAAGCCCCGCTGTCCTTCTTGCAGCCTGCAGAAGCGGGGGCAGATGTCGCACTGGAGCCGGCCATCGGCCAGGCGATGCCAGTGCCTGCCTGGTACCACGCTAGTCACCGGTACTGTAGCCATGAGGGTATCCCTCCCTTGCGGAGAACATTATGCGGTCTTCTGCCCTATAGTATAGCAGAATCGAATCGGACATGCTTTCCTGCCCTATCGACAGTTTCGTGCCGCACGATACCCGGCCCTCTCTGCCTCCTGCCTAGTGGAGAAGAGCTCTTTCCTAGAACGTTTTCCGTAGGTGACCCCAGATCGTGGAGCAGTGGTTCTACCAGAATCCCTACAGGGTCTTGAAGGCGATCCGGACCTATACGATTGTGGGGAGGAGGATTGGGCGGATTGAGTAGAACTGCAGTGCCAGAAGGTATCAGTACACCGGCATTCTCTCTATTTCTTCTAGCACCTCAGAAAGCGTCTTCTCTTCTGATTCTCCGAGTTCTCCACTGCGTAAATGTTTATGGTGGGGAAAGGACGATAGCCCCTTCGCTCTGGGATCAGGGGCATTATCATATCGAAAGAGCAGCTCTGCTCCTTTC
>RFHZ01000061.1 GCA_003696125.1 Nitrospinota bacterium | reverse complement strand
GGGCCGGATCCTCGCTGGGAGTCCCCAGGGAGGCGAGATAGGCGACCACATCCCGGATCTGCGCATCGGTGAGGGGAAGACGGGGCATCTTCGTATGCGGATCGTAGCGCCGGGGATCCTTGATCCAGTTGAAGAGCCACTGCGCATTCACCTTGCTCCCCACCTGTCCCAGATCAGGCCCAAAAGTCCCCCCTTTCCCGTTGATGGCATGGCAGCCCAGGCAACCGATGGACTCGAAGATCGCCTTTCCGTTCTCGGCGTCCCCTCCCGGGGGCAGGGGAAGCATATCAAAGGGGGTAGAGGCGTCGAGCAGGTATGCCGCTACCGCCTCGGCCTCGGCTGGCGAAAAATGGTAGTTCGGCATCCTGGTAGCCGGCAGATAGGCCCTGGGATTCTGTATCCAGCGCACCAGCCAGGGGGCATTGACCTTGCTGGCCACCCGGGTGAGGTTGGGTCCTACCCGCTCGACCTGATCGAGGGGTTCCGCGGCCACCCCTTCCGCCACATGGCATCCCACACACCCCCACCGGCGGAACATGCGATACCCTTGGAAGAGAAGTGGTGCGTACTTCCTGATGGTAAAGGGAACCAGATGACACTGCCGGCAGGAGGCCTGCAGCCATTCCCCTTTCAGCAGCGGTTCATTGATCCAGGGGGTCCGCTCGATCGGTCTGACCTCGCCATGCGCCTCTTCCAGGTCGAGGGCCACCCCCTGTCCCAGATGACAGAGGCTGCAGCCAAACTTCTTCAGGGGATGTTTGCCGAAGATCTCTTCCCGGTCCGGATGGGTGGTAAAGGGCTGGGGGGCATCTTCAAAGCCGGGACGATCGATCCCCATGTGACAGGTCATGCACCGATCGATCCGCATCAGCGGTTCGCCAAAATTGGTCGTATCCACCCCTTCGATCACGATCTGCTTGATCTCCGGGGTGCGCGACAGGCGGAAAGGTCCCACCTTGAGCTGCAACCCTTCCAGGCGATCCTGGATCAGCTTGAGATCGGTGGTCACCTCTCGCAGTTGATCCTCCAGGGCTTTGACCGGAGCCGTCAGGGCATCCAGCTTCTGCTGGAGCGCGTCGCGACGCTGCGTTAACTCCTGGAGGGTGGGGTCGTACTGCTTCACGGCGGCCTCCAGTTGTCTGACCCGGGGAGTCCAGTGCTCGATGGCAGCGGCATCCCGTTCTTCCTGCGCCTTATCGTACCAGTAGTAGGCCTCATCCAGCCGGCTCTTGGCAAAGCGCTGCTCCTGGGTGACCTCGGCCAGGCGGGCCTTGACCTCGCCCAGCTCTCGCCGGACCTGCTGGTAGGTGGTATCAGCCTCTAGAGCCGCCTTGGCCCGGGCCAGCTCCTCTTGCAGTTGCTGCTGTTTGTCCGCCACGGCTGCCCGTTTGGCCTCGTATTCCTGTTTGGTCTTCTGGTATTCGAGTTCAAAGAATGCCTTCTGGTAGTCTTTCCAGGGCCGCCGGCGAAACACCTCATCCCACACCGCCCCGAGTGTCGCCACGACAAGCAACATACTCAGCACAAAGAAGATCCGGCTATAGGACCGCTCCTCTACAGGCGTATAGTCTTGATTGGCCATTGCAGAACTCGCTCCTTCTCCCAGAGGTGATGCGTTGTCGTCCCACTCCTCTGCTGCATGCTCTCTAGATGTTGAACCAGGGCGTTACCCAGACGTACTTGATGTTAAAGGCCAGGCGGAGAAAGATCTTGATCGGTAGCGCCATCATGGTCAGGAAGAGGAAGGCCTTTACCGCGTACCGTGCCCGTCCCAAGCGCCGGTCTATGCGCTCGCGATTCACCAGGTAGTAGAGGACCCCCAGGCCGTAATAGCCCAGAACCACCACGGCTCCGAAGATAAAGGCCCCGGTTTCCGAGCGGATACCGACCGCATAGGGGAGATTGACATTGGTAATGGCCACCACTTTATGCGGGTCCCACTCTTCCCATGGCCAGAAGAAGTTCCATCCCGGGCCACGCATGAAGGTGCCGAGCACGATCATGAAGACCCAGAGGACCAGGAAACCGAAGAGAAAGATCAGGATGGCGTTCCGCCGTTCCCGGAAGGTGTAATAGCCGTTTCCCCGCGGGTTGACATCGATATAGGGGATGGCCATCAACCCGACGATGATCAGGGTGGGCAGGACCACACCGGCGATCCAGGGATCGAAGTAGACCAGCATCTCCTGCAGACCCAGGAAGTACCAGGGAGCCTTGGACGGATTGGGAGTCTTATTCGGGTTGGCCATCTCTTCCAGGGGGGCATCGACCACGATCGACCAGATCAACAGCCCCAGGACCACGATCAGGGCACTGATGAACTCAGCCCGCACCAGATACGGCCACACCGGCACCTTATTGTCACGCGAACTCTCCGCCATTGCTCTATCTCTCCTCCTTCTCAGCGCCTATCTGTCAATGCTTGCGCATGTTGTTCCTCTTCACGACATGAACACACCTTCAAGCCAGAATCTCCTCTCCGCTCGCCGATATTCACCACGGTAGAGACGCCTCTGGAACCGGGAAAGGCGATCCTCTCCTGGTCTAGAGCGGACCAGAGATCCCCCCGTCCTTACGGATACGCCAGAAGTGGACGATCATCAGTGCTCCGGCGATCAGGGGGATGAAGATACAGTGTAGCACGTAGAACCGGAGCAGCGTTGCCGACCCGACTATACGGCCACCCAGCAGAAAGGCCCGGGCATCGTAGCGGGGGGTGACCCCGACCAGTTCGGCAAAGGGGCCTTCTGAGCCGAGCAGGGGGGTGGCCCGGGCCATGTTGGTACCGACGGTTACTGCCCAGATGGAGAGCTGATCCCAGGGCAGGAGATAGCCGGTAAAGCTCAAGAGGAGCGTCAGGGTCAGGAGCAGGACCCCGATGACCCAGTTGAATTCCCGTGGGGGTTTATAGGAACCGGTCAGGAAGACACGCAACATGTGGAGCCATACGGAGAGGACCATGGCATGGGCAGCCCAGCGGTGCATGTTGCGCATCAGCATGCCAAAGGGCATATCGAACTTCAAGAACTTGATATCCAGGTAGGCATATTCGCCGACCGGACGGTAGTAGAACATGAGGATGACCCCGGTAAAGACCAGGATCAGGAATAAGAGGAAGGAGATACCGCCCATACACCAGGTAAAGCGCACCTTGACCGCATGGCGGCCGATGCGGGTCGGATGGAGGTGCAACCAGACGTTATCCAGGATCATCAGCATCCGGTTGCGGGGGGTATCTTCGTACCCGTGGCGGAAGATAGACTTCCACACCTGGGTTTCGGTCACCTGGGTCGGAATCTTCTGGATGTGTGCCTTCAGGTTAGTGAGAATCGTTATCAGCTTTGGCGATGACGGCTGTTCCTCCGTCGTCACCGTGGTCTCCTCATGCGATCGATTTTCCTGCGCACTCAACGTTTCCCTCCTTACCAACCTTGACTCCCCTCTCCACAGAAGAGAGTCTCTATCTCAAGCCCCTTCCCATAAGCGGTAACGAAGCAACAGATCGCGGAAGCGTCGGCCATTAATCAACTCAATGGGCGCTTCCTCGTAAGCCTGCAACGCATCCTGCGTGAAGTAGCCGTTGGTGATCAGGATCCCCTTGGCCGCCCCCTCGGCCTTGACCATGTCGTGCAAGAGACGCACCTTGGTCACATCGATGAGGGCCTCGGCCGGCAGCAGCACACACTGCACCAGATATCGTCCTCCCACAATCGGTACCGGCCGTACCGCCACCAGATCCCATTCCCGCTCATTCACCTGTGTGCTGCTCTCAATCTCCAGCCCTAACTGCCGGATGAGGGCCTCACAGCAATGCACAAACCGTTCCCCCTCTATCGTCCGCAGAGAAAGGGATTCCTTCTCGTCGGTGAGGGAATCGCGTTCGGCGATAACAGGGGGAGAGGATTTGGGCAAGCACAGGATGAGCAGGAAACCGATGATCACCGCACCCAGGACCAGGAGAAACACGGCTACTTAATCATCTCGCGATACATCTCCTCCTTTTTCCCCTCTTTCAACAGCCTATCATGGCGAATCGCCTGCTTAAAGGCGATCACCAGAAACACGACGATAGCGACGAGTAACCCCACAATGGGGATATTATCTGGATGGGTCAGGATCTCCAGAATGTGCTTCATCGACTCCTCTTCCTCTCCCTTCCTTCTTCCTCATCTTCTCTCCGCAGAACTCCAGCAACATACCGAAATGTGGACCGATTGTCAAGTAGTATTTTGCTCGTTTCGGACACAGACCGAGGCCATCCATTGGAGGTAGTCTGCACTCCCCTGGAGAATAGGAAGGGCAATGATTTCCGGCGTTTGATAGCTATGTAATGTTTCGATCCGTTCTTGGAGTTGGGGATATAAGTCCTGAGTAGTCTTTATGAAGATAAGATGCTCGCTCTCCTGCGTCACCTTCCCCTCCCAAAAAAACCAGGAAACGCCGACCGGCAGGACATGCACACAGGCTGCCAGCCTCTCCTGAACCAGGGTAGCCGCGATCCTCTCCCCTTCCTCGGCCGTGGCAACAGAGCT
>RFHZ01000623.1 GCA_003696125.1 Nitrospinota bacterium | reverse complement strand
GAAGAGGAGAGAGGAAAGGAGCAGGAAGAAGGTGAAAATGATGGGCCAGCGGTGCGATGTCCTCATATTTACTCTCCTCTATGCAGGATGGCAACGGTACGGTTCTGTTTCACCAGGTAGGTGCGGGCCACACGCAGGATATCGTCAGGGGTGACCTGGGCAATCTTCTCTCGCAGGGTTAACAGATAACGCCAGGTGCCGGCCGTGGCCTCGTAGTAGAGGAGCTGGCGGGCCAGACCGCTGTTGGAATCGAGACTCCGTAAGAGCTGGGCATCAAGCCGGTTCAGGACCTTTTGCAGCTCGCGTGGCGTCACCGCTTCTTTCTTTAACCGGTCTATCTCCGTATAAATCGCTGCCTCCAACTCCTCTACCGTATGGGGCTGGCGGGGAGCTGCCCGGATGGTGAAGAGATTGGGATACCGGGCACCGGGTACCGTAAAGGTGGAGACGAACTGGGCAATCCCTCTTTTCTGGACCAGTTCCCGGTACAGGCGGGCCGTTCTCCCGCTGGAGAGGAGATCGGAGATGACATCGAAGACATAATCATCCTCCTCCCAGATGGCCGGTTTGTGGTAACCGATCAGCAGTTGCGGGTTGGCATCAAAGAGGACTTCGATCCGGCGTTCCCCTTGCTGCTCCGGTTCCCTGGTAAGAACCGGGGGAGGAGGAGGACCGGCAGGGATAGACCCAAAATAGCGCTCGAGCTTGGGGAGGAGGCCAGGAGGATCGATATCGCCGACAATGGCGATGACGGCATTGTTCGGGATATAGTAGGTGCGGAAGAACTTCTCCACCACCTTTTTCGAGAGGTTCTCGATATCCGATTTCCAGCCGATGGTGGGCAGACGATAGGGATGAGCCTGGAAGGCGGTGGCCATAAAATGCTCAAAGAGCCTCCCGATGGGACGCACTTCATAGCTTCGTCGCCGCTCTTCCAGCACCACATCCCTTTCTGAATAGAACTCCCGCAGCACAGGGTTACGCAGGCGATCCGATTCGATGGCCATCCAGAGTTCGATACGGTTGGCAGGGAGGTTGACCACATACTGGGTGTAATCTTTGCTCGTGAAGGCATTAAACCCCACCGCCCCGTTTTGGGCATAGATCTTCCCGATCTCGTCCGGTACCAGGTAGCGTCTGGCTTCGGCCTGGGCCTCCTCCAGCGCCTTGGTCAGTTGCCGGAGCTTTGCCGGGTCGGCGGCTTTCCCCTTGCGTCGCTCCTGCTGGATCGCCTCGGCCAGGCGGTCGATTTTCTCCAGCACGAGTCGTTCCCGGGCATAATCCCGTGTACCAAGGGTCTTGGTTCCCTTGAACAGCATGTGTTCAAACATGTGGGCGGCCCCGGTAATCCCGGTATGCTCATTCACCCCGCCGGCTTTGAACATGATCTGCAGGGCAACGATGGGGGCTTGATGGCGCTCTACCAGCAGGACCTTAAGACCATTGGACAGGCGGTGTTCCTTAACCCGCTCGGCCAGGGGCTGGGCGAGAAGGGGGACGGCCAGGGAGAGGAAAAGGAGAGAGAAGAGGAGGAGAGAACGACGGACTGCTTTGAGTAGGGTGTGAAGCTTGAGGACCATATCTGTTCCTTTGCGCTGAGACTTCTATCTTGACAATGTTGCATCGGCATTTTACCGCAGAGAAGGCTGAGGTCGCAGAGGATATTTCCGGGATGAATTGCCAAAAAACGCTCTTCCTCTCCGTGTTCTCTGCGAACTCTGCGGTTAGCTATCCGGGCTCGGAAAGCGGTTGAACATGCCGGCCGGCTACCAGCGAATGAGGGCTGCTCCCCAGGTCATCCCTGCGCCGAACGAGGTCAGGGCGATGTAGTCACCGGTGGTAAAGCGGTGCTCATGACTGGCCTCGTGCAGGGCGATGGGCAGGGTAGCAGCCGAGGTGTTTCCGTAGCAGACGACACTGGTATGAAATGGGCCATATCCATCTGCAGCATCTCGGCAACGCGTCGGATCATGCGGATATTGGTCTGATGGGTGATGACGTATCGGAGATCTCCGGCTGAAAGCCCCTCCTCTTTCAAGACCTCTTGGAGGGCCTCTACCATCAATTTCGGTGCCTGCCGGAACACCGCCTTCCCGTTCATGCGGAGATAGCTCGGTTCTCTTTTCTCCCGGAAGGCCTCGCCATGCCCGGCTTGAAACTGGGTATCCAGCATCAAAGTATCACTATAGGCCGAATGAAGCACGGTACGTAACACCACCCTCTCCGGGTGAAAACCGAGGACCACGGCACCTGCTCCATCCCCGAACATGGTGGAGGCGGTGCGATCTTCCCGGCTGATGGTGCGTGACATGCAATCGGTGCCCACCACCAGGGCCAGGGGGGAGCTTCCATGCATCCAGCGGTCGGCGATAAGATACCGGCAGGCGGTAGCCAGGGCAAAGATAAAGGCGGTACACCCTGCCTGCAGGTCGAATCCGACCGCCTGTTCGGCTCCCAGATAGCGTTGGATCTTGATGGCTGTGGCCGGGTAGAGTTGATCCGGCGAATTGGTTCCTACCACGATATAGCGGATCTGATCGGGGAGAGTGTTGGCCTCTCTTAACGCCTGGAGGGCAGCGACTGCTCCCATGGCGGCAGGGGTTTCATCGCGGGAGATCTCTTCGTATAGCAGGGAGGGGAGGGAGCCTTGCGGGCCGGTATAGCGGGTGGCGATACGGCGCTCACGAATACCGGTCAAGGCGATAATCTTCTCGTCACTTGTATCGAAAAGCTGCTCTAAGGCAGCATTAGACAGTACCGTTTCCGGTAGATACCGTCCCGTTCCCAGAATACTCGGAGCCAGGGCCACATCTCCTGGTTGCGCTCCAGAACCCTTCAGCATATTCTCCTCCTCTAGCCATCGTGATAAAACCAGCTTACTCGTTACGGACCGGAACCATACTCTGGGGTCCTTCCCCTCCCCTGCCCCTCAGGGGAAGGGATGAGGTATACATAGCAGATTTGCCCCGGGAAAGCAAGTGGAGGATAGGGGAGATGCTTTTTTCTTTGCATTTCTCCTGCCCACTCTTTATCATGTTAGAAATATATTCCGCTGCTGATCATGTACCACTTCTTTCAGCGCAAAAGCTGGTACAGGGATAATGCTTTCAGGATAGGAAGAGATGACGCCTTTTGTGCAACGACTCCTGTCCCGCATCTCTGATGCGTCCAGATACATAAAACGTCTATCCAGAAGAGGAGAAAAGATGACGACAGTTCGTCGATCCATAGAGCACTACGACCCCACCTTTACCGACGATCTGCACACGCGTATCATTCCGGATCGGGGAGAGATCGCCTTCCGTCAATCCCTCCTTGCACTCACCACCGACCTGACCCTGATGAGTGTGGGGGCCCATCCTGACGATGAGGATAGTGGAACACTGGCCTATTACCGCCGCAAACATGGCCTGCGGACGATTACCCTCCTGGCCACACGGGGAGAAGGGGGACAGAATCGTCTCGGCCCGGAGCTCAATGAAGAGCTCGGTGTGCTCCGGTTCCACGAGGCACGGGCCTCTTCGGCCATCATCGATGCCGAGATATACAATCTCTGCCTCCTCGACTTCGGTTACTCCAAATCGGCAGAAGAGACCTTCCGCCACTGGGGATATGAGGAGGCCTTGCGGCGAATGGTGCAGGCCATCCGGCAGCTTCGACCAGATATCATCATCACCAATCATGGTCCCACAGGAGGACATGGACAGCATCAGGCCGTCGGGCAGTTGCTCTTAGAGGCCTTTGCTGTGGCGGCAGACCCGACCGCCTTCCCTGAGCAGTTGCGCGAGTGGACTCCCTGGCAGGTGAAGAAGCTGTATCTCCGCACCTTCAAAGCGGAAGAAGCGACGGTCGCCATCAACATCGGGGAGTACGATGCACTACGGGGCTGTACCTATGCCGAAATGGCCCTCGAGGCCCTGCGACAGCATCGCACCCAGGGGGTGGGCCGGTGGACGATCACCAAAAGGCCAGAGTACCGGTATTATCGATTGGTGCGCTCTGTGTTCCCCACGCCGGAAAAGGAAGAGTCGTTACTCGACGGCCTCACCCCCTGGCGGATCGATGAGGATGAGCAGTCCCCAGCGGAGGAGTCGATAAAGGGGTTACACCGGGTCTGGTCTACCCTTACCGCCTCCATTGACCAGGCCTTGACCGGAGGAACCCTCTCTGCTCAGGGAATGGTGGAGGAGCTACTGTCTGTGCTCGACCAGATACGGCACCTGCGAGAGCAAAAGCCGGTGGCTTCTCTAGATGTCCAGGAGCTACACCGGAAAGAGATGCGACTCCTGGAGGCGATCAGAAGGGGGCTGGGGGTGTTCCTCTCCTCCTATAGCGAGGTGAAAACCCTGATCCCGGGCCAGAAATATACCGTTACCCTGTCCCTCTTTAATGGAGGACCCCTGCCTCTGGAAGCGATTCGCTTTGCTCTGCACACTCCCCCAGGATGGGAGGTCTCGTTCCGGCAGCAGCAGTTCTCTCAGCTCCAGCCGCAGGAGGCGATCGAAACCACGGCCACGGTGTCTGTACCCCGCGACGCTCCTTTCACCGTTCCTCATACCCGGTTCCTCTATGACCAGTCGCTGGAAAACCCGTTGCTGGAGGGGATAGCCACCTTCTCTGTCCTCGGCACCTCCCTGACCACACAGAGCCCCCTGTGGGTCGATGTCGCTCCTCCCGCCTCCCTCACCCTCTTCCCTCCCCATCCGATTCTCCCCTTGCCCCTGGAGGGAGAGGCACGGATGAGCCAGGCTGCGGTTCCTCTGAAGAAGAAGCTTGTGCTCAGGGTTCGTTACAACGATCAGAACCCGGGAGAAAGCAGGATGCGTCTCGTT
>RFHZ01000622.1 GCA_003696125.1 Nitrospinota bacterium | reverse complement strand
TCCGCCGCACTCCACCTGAATGCATGAGCCCCAGGGCCAAGGTGCACAACTACATCAACATGGTCCTGGCCGACCTGGAAGTGAAGGCCCAAAACCCGGAAGCCTGGGCCATCCTGCTCGACATCAACGGCAACATCGCAGAAGGGATCGGGAGTAACTTCTTTATCGTCAGGGAAGGGAAGGTCATCACCCCGCAGGAAAAATACGTGCTGGGAGGGATCAGCCGGCAGACCGTGCTGGAGCTGGCACGCGAACTCAACATCGAGACACGGGAAGCAGACATCGATCTCTTCGATGTGTACACGGCAGATGAGGCCTTTATCACCTCCACCAGCTTCTGTATCTGCCCGGTCTCTTCGGTCAACGGGGCGGTGATCGGTACCGGCCAGATCCCCGGTCCGGTCACTTCCCGGCTCCTCAAAGCCTACAGTGACCTGGTCGGTATCGATATCGTGGCCCAGTACCTCTCACACCTGAGGCCAGAGACGGAGATCCCGGCGTGAGCAGTCGAGCCAAAACCTCTCTTTCTCTTGCCTCTCGCTGGCTGCTCCTTATCTACGTGCTCTTTGTCCTCTACAACACGTTGCTCCCCTTCGACTTTGTCTTGCGCCGGGACTTTGCCCGGCAGAACTGGGAGCAGATCTCCTGGTCCCCTTTCTTCGACCAGATGGGGAGGCGGGTCTCCCGCACAGACATCGCCGGCAATGTGCTCCTCTTCCTGCCATTCGGCTTTCTGGCCTGGGGGGCATGGCCACGCCCCTCCCGGGGCAGGGGAGCCCTTATTACGATCACCGGGGCCGGAGCGGCGCTGAGCATGACCATCGAGGGGTTACAACTGTTTCTGGTACATCGCCACACCGGGCTGCACGATGTCATCAGCAACACCGCAGGCACGCTGCTCGGGGTTACAATGGGCTGGCTCTACTGGGAAAAGCTCGCTCCTCACCTCGACCAGATGGTACGCACAGGACTCAGGCAGCAGCCGATGCTGGTGGTGGTAGCGCTCTTTCTCCTGCTGCATACGCTCGGCGCAGCCATGCCCTTCAACGTGACCCTTACCGTCTCGGATCTCAAGCAGGCCATCAAGACCCTGAACATCGCTCCCCTCGGCAGCCAGGCCCTGATCCCCGGGAACCCTACCGCTCCCTTCTCTTCTATCGATTTCGTCGAAGCGCTCCTCTTCTTCGCCATTCTGGGACTCTTGCTGGAGTTCTGTGCCCGGAATTACGGGGAGACCCGCACCTACCGGATGCTGGTAACGGTGATTCTCCCCCTCCTTTACTTCCCCTTGGTGGAAATCGGCCAGATGTTTGTGCGCTCTCGCGTATCCGATATAAACGACATCCTGGCCGGCTGGCTGGGCACGTTTGGCGGGATCTGGATAGCCCACTTCCTGGCCACAGGACAGGCTGCTCCACGCCGTCTCCCGCACCGGAGCGAGGTCTACACCGGCCTGCTCCTCTACCTGGGCTTTCTCTGCCTGGCCAACCTCAAGCCCTTTGACTTCACCCTGAACCGGCTCTCCTCCCCGCTCCCCCTCCGCAACCTGGTACCGTTCTATGCCTATTTCCGTGTGACCAGGCTCTGGAACCTTTACGATCTCCTGGTGACGATCAGCTACGGTATCCCGCTCGGGTTTCTCTGGGCACTCCGCCAGTACCGGCGCTCCGGCAATGGTACCGCTGCCGGAGCGATAGTGATCCCCCTCCTCTTAGGCTTGCTGTTCGAGAGTGCCCAGTACTTCTCTCCCAGCCGGAGTGCCGATCTTACCGATGTCCTCTCCTATGGACTGGGGGGATACCTCGGCCTGTGGCTCTTCCAGCAGTACGGAACAGGGATCTTTGTCATACAACCATACCGACCAAGGAGGACCTATGGCGTTACGCAGTCGATGGAGACCGAATAAAGAAGAGGTGGTGGCCCCGCATGGTATGGTGACGGCCATGCAACCCCCGGCCGCAGAAGCCGGGCTGGAGATCCTGCAGCAGGGGGGAAACGCGGTAGATGCCGCGGTGGCCATCGGGTTCTGTAACGTGGTGCTCGAACCGTACATGGCCACCATCGGCGGGATGGGGTACATGCTCATCCACCTGGCCGCTACGGGGAAGACGGTCGGGATCGACTTCAACGGTCGCGCACCCCAAAGGGCATCGGCCACCATGTATAAGGTCACCGGCCCGGGGGTGGGGAGCTACCAGCTCGCCCAGGTCGAGGGGGATGCCAATGCGCGGGGTCCCCTCTCCATCACCGTGCCCGGTACCTGTGCCGGATTCTGCACCGCGCATCGTCTCTACGGCAAACTCCCCCTGGAGCAGGTCATGGAGCCGGCCATTCACCTGGCCACAGAGGGGTTTGAGGCGAATTTTCATGTCACCCTGACCATGGCCAACGAGTTTGCCGAGATCCGGCGTGACCCGTACCTGGCCCGGATGTGGCTACCCAACGATGCCCCACCGCGCAGTGATCCCAAACCGGGAGACCGGATCGTCCAGAAGGACCTGGGAATGCTGCTCCAGCAGATCGCCAGGCATGGTCCTGAGGTGATGTACCGGGGAGAGGTGGCCGAGGCGATCGACCACTGGATGCGACGGCATGGTGGGATATTGACCCGGGACGATCTGGCCGCCTATACCCCCCAGGTCGCGGCACCCCTTTCCGTCCCCTTCCACGGGTACACGGTGCGGTGTGTGGCCACCCCGAGTGGAGCCCTGACCAACCTGCAGACCCTCCACCTGCTCAACCAGTTCGATCTCTCCTCCTTTTCACCGCACAGCGCCGACTACCTCCACCTCCTCATCGAAGCCTTTCGCCATACCTTTGCCGATCGCTACCGCTTTCTGGGCGACTGGGAGCATGCACCGGTACCGCTGCAGGGACTCCTCTCCGAGGCGTACGCCCGGGCCGTGGCGGGTCAGCTCGATCTCCGGCAGGCTGCGGTGAGTCCTCCACCGGACCAGGACCCCTGGGACTACTACCTGGAGCGGGCGGTGCACGATCCCTGGACCTACGACCCGCAGCCGGGACCGGCTACCGGCTTTTCGACCGGTACGGGAAACGATGCCGGTCACACCACCCACCTCAATGTGGTGGACAAAGACCGGAATGCGGTCTCCTGCACCCATACCGGGACCTTTAACAGCGGGGTGCACCCGGACCAGACCGGGGTGTACCTGGTGGCCGGGATGGCCTGGTTCATGCCCAGACCGGGGTACGCAAACTCGATTGCCCCCTGGAAACGTCCCCTCAACAACATGTGCCCGGTGATGGTGTTTCGTGATGGACGACCAGTAGCCTGCCAGGGAGCACCCGGGGGACGAAAGATCATGAACCGGGGAGTACAGGTGCTGGCAAACATGCTGGTGTTTGGGATGCAACCCCAGGAGGCGGTGGTGGCCCCGACCGTGGATGCCAGTGGACGCCATGTGCTGGTCGATTCCCGCATTCCGGAGCCGGTCATCCAGTCCCTGCAGTCCAGGGGTCACCGCGTGCAGGTGGTGGAAGAAGAGCCGGGACCGATCGGGAACTTTGCCCGGCCCTCGGCCATCTGGATCGACTACGATTCCGGGTTGCTACACGCCGGGGTGGATGCCTTCCGGCCGGCCATGGCCCTGGGATATTGAGAACAACAGCCTGTCTTGTTTGGATTTGACCGCAGAGAACGCTGAGGTCGCAGAGGATATCTGGCATGAATTTCCGCCTTCTCTGCGAACTCCGCGGTTAATGAAAGAGGATGGATCCCCATGCCCGAACGCGTCATCATCGATACCGATCCTGGCATTGACGATGCCCTGGCCCTGCTCCTGGCCCTGCAATCCCCCGAGCTGGAGGTGGTGGCCCTGACCACGGTAAGCGGGAATGTCCCGGTAGAGACGGCTACCCGCAACGTCTTCACCGTGCTCTCCCTCCTCCCGGCCTCCATTCCCCGCCCACCTGTGGCCCAGGGAGCGGCCAGGCCACGAAAAAAAGCTCCGGTCTTTGCCACCGCT
>RFHZ01000621.1 GCA_003696125.1 Nitrospinota bacterium | reverse complement strand
GTGCTGGCCATGGGACCCTGGAGCCAGTTTGCCACGACCTGGATCGGTTTTAAAATCCCGGTCTATCCGGTCAGAGGGCAACTACTCGGGTTGCGTGTGCCTGATCCACAACTCCGCGCCTCTATCTACCATGGAGGGATGTACCTGGTGTACAAGGCAGATGGAATCACGCTGGCCGGTGCCACCGAAGAACACGAGAGCGGTTTCGTCAACCGTCCCACCGCCGAAGGCCGGGATAAGATCATGGCCGCAGCGCTCCGTCTGGCCCCCTCCCTGGCCGATGCCGAAGTGGTCAATCACGTCTCCGGCCTGCGACCCGGTTCTGGTGACGGTTTTCCCCTGATCGGTCCGGTACCGGAATGGGAAGGGCTGTACATGGTCTCCGGACACTTCCGCAGCGGCCTCCTCCTCAGCGCGATCAGCACCCGCATCATCGCCGACCTGATCAGCAAAGGGGAAAGTCCCCTCCCCATCGAGCGGTTCGATCCGGGACGCTTCGGCAAAGCAAATAATTAAGGTATAGTCCAGCGGCCTTCCTAAAGCCCAGGAGGAGATCTACAGCAGGTCTCGTTCCGCTGTCCTCATGCCTCGAATCAGAGCGATCTCCCGCTCCAGGACCTGGCGCAGGTACGCCCTGCGCGCTTCTCCGGAGAGGAATTCGAGCTCACGCAACCCCAGCGGATCGATCTTCTCCCGGATCAGCACAAGCTGTTCTGGAGTCGGGGGTTCGGTTGTCGGTACCCGGTCCGGGATGATGAGCGCAAAGCCGGTATTATCGATCACCTCCTGCACCGTCTTCCCCGGGTGCAGGGCGTGAAGGCGCAGTCGTCTGGTCACCGGCTCATAGTCGAGCACACAGAGGTTGGTCACCACCTTATAGGGATTGCCGTGCCGGATGCCTCGCCTCTCCCGTTCCTCCCCACCCCCCAGGTACCCGGCACCGGTGATGAAATCGACCCGGGGGACAAAGACCCGCCGATTATGGCGGGTCACGTAGACGAGTCCCTTCTTATGCTGCTCCCGTCCCCCTGCCGTCCCTGCCCCTCCAGGCAGACGCACCCTGGGCCGGTGATACTCTCCGATCACCGAGGTGTTCACGTTGCCGTACATGTCGATCTGGGCCGGGCTGATCATCTCGACATGACAGTGTCCACCCCAGAAGAGGATCATGTGCTGCTGATCGACGTGAAACGTCCCTACCGCACTGCGATGACCCGCCTCGTCGTACGTGGTCAGGGTGAGACGGAAGGGTTTGACATCCACCGGACCGGCATGAAAGATCGCCTCTGGGGCATGATGCATCTTGGCCAGGAGACAGGCAACCGTTCCGAGCGGGGTAAACGACCCCTGGATCAGGTGGTACCCATTTGCAAACTCCCGGGCCAGGGTCACGATGATCTGTTCCGCCTCACTCCATTCCTGCGTCATTCCCATATCTTCACCCCTTCTTTCAGCTCTTTTAACAGGGCCAACCGTTCCTCCCCGATGGCCTGCAGGTAGTCCTGATGCCGTGGAAGATAGACGTACCGCTCCAGGTACTGCTGAAACGTCTCCTCTCTCTGCGCCATCTCCGCGTACTCCATGTAGTGCCAGGGATCGTAGGGGTAATGTCCCACACACGAGGTAGGATGCGCTCCCCAGGGGAGATGCACAACCCCATCCACCTCCCAGTGAAAGAGGACGGTCTGCTCCCTGGTGCGTCGAATCTCCTCTGTAGAGACGATCTCCTCTACCGAGACGATGACCCGGTCGCTGGCCCGGGCCATGTCGATGTCGAGAAAGGTCATGCAGGGGATCTGCACGTTCCCCTGCTCGTCCGCTCTCTGCGCATGGATCAGGGCCACATCCGGCTTCATGGCCGGCACGGCGATCAGCTTCTGCCCGGTATAGGGACACTCGATCACCTTGAGCTCAGGATGCACAACGCGGAGGATATCCGAGCCGAGCGGTTGGGGACTGGGGACAAATCCGACCCCCCAGCTTGCCGCCTTCAGCCCGGCGGTCAGGAGTTCTTCGCAATACTCGGTCGCCTTGAGGGTTCCGTTTTCCACCCGCCGGCGGAAGTTGGGTGCCAGACCAAAGAGGGTCAGGCTGATAAAGGTGAACTGCACCTCCCGGATACAACCGGCTCCGATCGGCAGGTCTGCATCGATACTGGCCATGTTCACCAGCAGGGTCAGATCCTTACACCCGGCCCGGATCAGCTCCCGCACCAGCGCCATCGGATGCATGTAGAGCCAGGCCCCACCCACGGCCACCGTATCCCCGTCCTGAATAAACGATCGCAAATCCTGGAGATCGATCAGTTTTCCTGCCATTCTTTTTCCTCGCCTCCTCAGTTAATGAGTAATGAGTGATGAGGACTGAGTAATGAGAAAATCCCCTGTGTCCTCTGTGCCTGGTTTATTGTCGTCAAGGGTTCCGTGTTCAGCAGGTAGGGACGCAGCGTGCTGTGTCCCTACCAGACATCCGATGCCTCTGTGCCTCTATGCCTGTGCCCTTTTGTACCTGATCAATGCCTGGTCAATACCGCAAGAGCAGGTTCTGCGGATCGATCTCGTGCCGGATCAGGTGCACGATCTCTGCCGCAGGGGGTGGTGTCTCCGCCACCTCATCCGGTATCCGGAGCGGAAAGCCGGTCTGTTCCTGGACCTGAGCCAGGGAGACCCCTGGATGAAGCGATTCGATCTGCATCTCCTTGCTTTCCGGGTGGAAGGAGAGGACGGCCAGATTGGTGATCACCTTCCAGGTGCCCCCCGGACGCAGGCCGGCCTCGGTACGGCTCTTCCCACCGTGCAGATGACCGACCCCGGAGCGAAAATCGACCCGCTCGACAAAGGTGCGTCTGCTCTGATCGATGATCACGATCGGCCGTCTGGCAAAGGCGAGATGTTCGGGCAGGGCCAGGCAGCCGATGAGTCGAACCCTGGGCCTGGTATAGTCCCCGATCGCCGTAACGTTGAGGTTCCCATACCGGTCGATCTGGGCCCCAGACACAAAACCGACATCCACACCCCCCTTGACAAAGATGTCGTGGGCATCCACCTCCGGCAGACGGGCTGCGGCTTCCCAGCGGACAAATGCCGCTTCGCTCCACCGCTCCGGCATCTTGCTGAGATCAGGACTGATGACCGGGCCGAGCTGTACCTCAAAGTGGGGGGCATGGGTGAGCTGGGCCAGGCGGGCAGCCACC
>RFHZ01000620.1 GCA_003696125.1 Nitrospinota bacterium | reverse complement strand
GTGTGGCGGCTGCTCCCCTCATGGCCCTCCCGGTCCTTTTTAAAGAGATTGCGGATGAACTCGGCCTGAACCCGCTTCAGATCGGGTTTATCTGGGGAGCCGGATCCGCCACCGGCATGTTCATCAGCGTGTTCGGTGGGAGTATCGGCGACCGGTTTGGCAGCAAGCGCACCCTGGTGGTGGCCTGCCTGCTGGCCGGAATCACAGGGGTCTTACCCGGCTTGGCAACCGATTTCCTGACCCTGCTCTCCACCGTCTTCCTCTTCGGCCTGGTCCGGCCTGTCATTCCGATCAACCTGCACAAGACCTGTGCCGTCTGGTTTCCGAGCAGCGAACTGGGGCTGGCCAACGGTTTTGTCTCCACCGGCATGGCGCTGGGTTTCCTTTTCGGCTCCCTCTTCAGCGCCACCCTCCTCTCACCGGCCCTGGGGGGCTGGCGTCATGTCATTTTCTTCTATGCCGGCCTGGCCACTGTTATCAGCCTCCTCTGGCTCCTGACCCCTCCTCCACCCACTACCGGCCCGGGAACGTCGAGGGGCAGCCGGCCGATCCCTCTTCGAGAAGGGTTACCCTATGTCGTCCGTCTACGCCCTGTCTGGGTCCTGGGAGTGGTCATCCTGGGGTATGGAGCCTGTGTGCAGGGTTTTCTGGGGTATCTTCCCCTCTACCTGCGCGGTATCGGCTGGCCGGCCACCAGTGCCGATGGAGCCCTGGCCACATTCCATGGGGTCAGCCTCTGTGCTGCCCTTCCCATCGCCTGGCTATCGGATCGCCTGCGCACGCGTCGTGCCCTTCTCATGCTGGCTACCGGGATGCTGGCTGCTGGTGTCGGCCTGCTCCCGTTTGTGGACGAATCCCTCATCTGGGGTACGGTGATCCTGGCCGGCCTGATGCGGGATGGGTTCATGGCCATCTTCATGACCACGGTGATGGAAGTCCGGGGCATCGGTGCAGCCTATGCCGGGACAGCCATCGGGTTTACGATGATGCTGGGAGGGATCGGCCGGGTCGTTTCCCCTCCCTTAGGGAACAGCCTGGTGGGTCTGGGAGAGCAGTTCCCCTTTCTCTTCTGGGCGATGATGGCCCTGCTGGCTTTGGTGAGTCTGGGTTTTTTCCCGCCTACCCCTTTCAAGGAGAGAGACTGATGAACCTGGGAAAAGAGTTTCGATTGAAGCGCATCATTGATGAACACGGGGTATCGATCATCTGTGCCCTCGATCATGGCATGACCTCCCCTACCTTTCTGGCCCCGCTCAAGGATATGCCCAGCCGGGTCCGGGAAGCGATCCGGGGTGGAGCCAACGTGATCATGATGAGTCGGGGCTTTGCCCGGCTCACCGTCGATGCCTTTCACAAGGATACCGCGCTTGCCCTGCTCCTCACCGCCTCTGCCACCGGGAGCACCGTGCCCAATCAGGTAGTCGATATCGCCAGGGTGGAAGAGGCCCTGCGGATGGGTGCCGACGCTGTGGTCGTCTTTGTGGCCCTGACCGGGCCAGAAGAGGCCCGGATGATACGCTTCGTGGCCGAGGTGGGGGAAGCGTGTGAGCGCCTCGGTATGCCCTTTATCGCCGAAGCCGAGTACCCCACCACCTACAAAAAGGTAGAGGAGTTGAAGGACGAATACGGTTTCGAGTACCTGATCCGCAATGCCCGCCTCTGCGCAGAGCTGGGAGCAGATATGGTCAAGACGAACTGGCCAGGAGATGCGGAGTCCTTTGCCCGCATCGTGGAAGCCACGGCGGTACCGGTGGTCCTGGCCGGAGGCCCCCGCATCAGCGATGCAGAACTGCTGCAACGGATGGAGGAGGCCAAGCGGGTAGGGGCCATCGGGTGCTCGGTGGGACGAAACATCTTTACCCACGAGCATCCAGAAGCGATGACCCGCGCCCTTGCCCGGGTCATCCGGGAAGGGTGGCCGGCAGCAGAGGCACTGGCCGAACTGGAAAGAGCGGTCGCCGAAAGAAGAGCCCAGCCAGAAGCTGATCCAGAGTAGAAGGAGGAGGCATGCTCACCCTGTGCGACATCTGGTCGGCCCGGCAACGGATTGCGGATGTGCTGCGTCCCACCCCTCTCCTCCCTTCCCCCGTTCTCCGTCGCTGGAGCGGGAGCGAGGTGCGCCTCAAGCCGGAATGCCTGCAGACGACCGGCTCCTTCAAGATCCGTGGGGCGGTCAATAAAATACGCAGCCTGGGTGGAAAGGCGAGAAGGGTGGTCGCCTGCTCCAGCGGCAATCATGGCCAGGCCACCGCCTTTGCCGCTCAGCAGGCAGGCATGGCAGCCACAATCGTTGTCCCCAGGCGTACGGCACCCAACAAGATCGAGGCCATCCGGGCCTGGG
>RFHZ01000619.1 GCA_003696125.1 Nitrospinota bacterium | reverse complement strand
GCTGGGCTATATGCGGGCTCCTTCGAAGAAAATCGAAGCAGTGACCGCCCGGGAAAGCAGCGGTTTGGTTGCAGACGCCACGCCCACAGCTGAGACTGTCACCCGGATTTCCCCTTTCCGGGTGAGCACCCTGGTCTCCGTAGCTCCTGTTCAGCTGGTGCATGATTTCGGTACCATGTCTCGCCATGAAGGGGATCCAGTTCCCCATGAACATCAGTTCTACCGCGCTACCTTGCAGGGGCTTTTCTCCCTGGATCTGCATGCCGCGGGCACTTTCAGCTATGTGAAGCGTACTGGGTACCTGAACCTGGATGAGCCTCGGATCCAGGAGGCACAGTCTGGTGGATTGGAGCACCTGGCTCAGGAACAGGCTTACCGTCTGCCTTTTGAACAACGTATTGCCCGCATTCAGGCCTTGCTGGCGGGGATTGTTCACCTGGAAGGTGGTGCCAAACAGGCTTTGCACTATACAGATGTGAACCCTGATCTGCTCTTTCTGGCGGTAACGCGTGGGGGCAACCATATCTTCGGTCACATCATCGGACGCGACGAACGCGATCGCCCTGTGCTCCACCTGGACGCGTTGGTCGAGGCCTTAACCGTCCACAAGGACGACGTGCTCTCCGACATTTACGTGGGATGGGTGCGAGGCTTTCTGGACGGCGAACGGGCCAAATTGGTGACGACGCTAGACTCCGATGAGCGTATGACTGCTTGGAAAGGCCGTTTCCATCTGGCCCATCCTCGCGAAGTCGTCGAACATTTGGTCCAAGATCTGAAAGCTCACCCTGAGTGGCTCGCATAAGTGGAGGCATCCATGCAGGTACTCAAGATTGTAGCGGAAGGATTGACCACATCCTTCCGCTACCCACATTTTATGATGGGTGTGCAGCCTACCTACGAGATGCCGCCCCCGGCCACCCTGTACGGTCATGTAGCCTCCGCCCTGGGCGAGTGGTTCGATCCGCGGGGCGTTCGCTTTGCGGTACGCTTCACCTACCGGCACAAGGGAGCAGATATAGAGACCACTCTGTTGTTGCAAAGAAGCGGAGGGAAAATGCCGGGAAACCGACAGATTCATAAGGCACTTGAGGGCAATGCCAACCCTTTCCGACGGGAGATCCTCTTCTTTCCTCGTCTGGTTTTGTACCTGAACCGGCCGGACTGGTTGGAGATCTTTCGACATCCTCGGTATGCCGTCTGCCTGGGACGTTCTCAGGACCTCTTTACCTACCGCCAGGCGACGGTGGTGACACTCCGGTCTGTAGAACGTGCATATCTAGAAGCCACATTGCTGCCCTACAGCTATGCCCGCCGTATCGGTGTCGGACACACCGCGCTCATGCCTCGCTACCTGGATTATGCTCTTCGGCGTCATCCCATTTTCGAGCGCTATGTGATCTTGCATCGGCGGGTGCATACTCGTGCCTTCTTCCACTTCCCTGGGGATCCCCCACCCGAAATATGGGCAGATCCAACCGAACCCTTATCAGAGGGCGACCCACTGGGAGTGGTCTTTCTTTCCTGGGTGGATGAATAGTCCATGGAATGCCCCCCTGCGCCTCTCCCTAAGTTGGAACACCTGTGGGCCAAAAGCCCTGCCCGAAATTCTCACCGGGGTCAGACCCTGGTCCAACACACTTGGGAGGTGCTGGCCCGTCTGGCCGATCTGGCCATCTTGCGACCGGATCTGCCCGAGCTGTGCCGCATGCCTCGGCTCTGGCACCTCCTCTTC
>RFHZ01000618.1 GCA_003696125.1 Nitrospinota bacterium | reverse complement strand
TTTGATGACCCCTGGATCATCGAAGGGCAGGGGACCATAGGCCTGGAGATCCTGGAAGAGTGGCCGGACCTGGATACGGTCATCGTGCCCCTGTCTGGAGGAGGGTTGATCGCCGGGATCGGCCTCGCACTGAAGACGATTAATCCTTGCATCCAGGTAATCGGGGTGTCGCAGGAACGGAGCCCGGTGATGTACCACTCGCTGCAGGCCGGCCACCCGGTCACCCTTCCCGATCAGGAGACCCTGGCCGATGCCCTGGTGGGAGGGATTGATCTCGCCAATCGTTACACCTTCTCCCTGGTCCAGCGCTACGTAGACCAGGTGTACCTGGTCAGCGAGGCAGAAATCGCCCAGGCCATCCGTTTCCTTCTCGCCACCCATCACCTGGTGGTGGAAGGTGGGGGAGCGGTGGGAGTGGCTGCCCTCCTGGCCTCCAAGATCCGGTTGCCTGGACGCAACGTTGTCTGTATACTCAGTGGGGGCAACATCGACCTCCCGGTACTGGCCGGTCTCCTGGATGGACGAAACCCCAAACCTACCGCTTCTCCCTGAGCGATCAGGACAGGAAAAAGGAGAATCATGCTTACGTCAAAGCGCTGGGATCAATACTGGCAGGAACACCCCGACCGGACCCGCTGGCTGCGACCCGATCCCACGGTCCAGGGCCTCATCGCCCAGGTACAGAAGGGGTACCCTTTTGTGCGCCGTGTCCTGGATCTGGGCTGTGGTCTGGGTCGTCATACCCTCTTCCTGGCCCAACGCGGATTCGAGGTGCATGGAGTCGATAACTCCCCGCAGGCCATAACCTACTGCCAGCGCTGGCTGGCGCAGGAGGGCGTGCCGGTCTCCCTCCTCCTGGCCGACATCACCGCCCTCCCTTACCGGAACGCCTGCTTCGATCTGGTGCTCAGCTATTGTGTTGTCCATCACGGCACGCTGGCAACCATGGAGCGTACCTTTCGCGAAGTCTATCGGGTCCTGGCTGCCGGAGGGCTCTTTTACGTCAATTTCTGGTCTTCTGAGGCCCAAGACCAGATGCAGGGGGAAGAGATCGAGCCGGGCACCTTTGTCTATGCCAGAGGGACAGAGGCAGGGATCCCTCATCACTTCACCTCTCCCTCTGAACTGGAGCACCTTGTGCATGGATTCGAGGTTCTCCAGAAGGAACAAAAACGGCAGTGGCGGCTCCTGATGCGCAAGAAGGGAGCAGGGGAAAGACGGGGAATTTTCACTTGATTTTCCTGGAGACTTTCATTATAGTAGACAGGATAAGCGACCCTGATGGCAGGAGGTTTTTTGTGTAAACGAAACGGCACATCAGCAGGAAAGGCAGGAGTCTGGGGAGGAGAAAAGAGTGATCGGCTATCTGGCGGTATTGATCTTTCTGCTCTTTGGCGCGGTGTTTGTGGTCGCCAATCTCTTTATCGGCAGTCTGCTTCGACCAACGGTGATCCAGGAGGCCAAGTATACACCGTACGAGTGTGGTGAGGAATCGGAAGGGTACCTCTGGCAGCAGTTTAATCCGCGCTTCTATATCGTGGCGCTGGTCTTTATCCTCTTCGAGGTAGAGATCCTCTTCATGTACCCCTGGGGTATCCTCTTCAAGCGCCTCGGATGGTTCGGCTTTATCGAAATGATGGTCTTCCTGTTTATCCTTCTCCTCGGTTTTGCCTATGCATGGGCCAAGGGAGATCTGGAGTGGATCAAATCGGTTGTCCAGGAATAAGCGGATCAGAGAGCGAAAGGAGTTGAGGTGGAAGCGCTAACCCGGTATCTGATGGCACAGACCTTTCTCGGTGTATTCCCGACCTGGCTGGTATATATCATCGCCACGCTGTTGGTGGCAGGGGTGATCCTGGGGTTTGTCTCGGTGCTGGCCATGTTCGCCATCTGGCTTGAGCGAAAAGTCTCTGCCCACATGCAGGATCGCCTGGGACCGATGCGGGTAGGGGGATGGCACGGCTGGGCCCAGTCGATCGCCGACGGGATCAAGCTCCTGATCAAGGAGGATATCATCCCGGCCGGCGCCGATCGACCGGTCTTTGCCCTGGCTCCGATGATCGTCTTTGCCAGCTCCTTTGCCGCCTTTGTCGTGATCCCGTTTGGGGAAAAGCTCATCGTGAGCGATCTGAACATCGGCATCTTCTACCTGCTGGCCATCTCCTCCCTGGTGGTCATCGGCATCCTGATGGCCGGCTGGTCCTCGAGCAACAAATGGGCGCTTTACGGTGCCCTCCGCTCTGCTGCCCAGATCGTCAGCTACGAGATCCCGGTCAGCCTGGCCCTCCTTACCGTGATCATGGTGGTGGGAAGCTTCAGCATGCAGGATATCGTGCGGGCCCAGGCCGGGGGCATCGGTAACTGGTTCATCTTCCAGAAGTTCCCCTTCCTGTTCATCGCCTTTTTCATCTATTATACCGGCGCACTGGCCGAGGTCAATCGTACCCCCTTTGACATCCCGGAAGCCGAGTCAGAACTGGTCGCCGGCTATCATACCGAATACAGCGGGATGCGCTTTGCCCTCTTCTTCCTGGCCGAATACGCCAACATGTTCGTGGTGAGTGCCATCGGGGCAACCTTATTCCTGGGAGGATGGCATGGACCCTTTCTCCCCGGCCCGGTCTGGCTGGTAGGAAAAGCGCTCTTCCTGGTGTTCGTGATGATGTGGCTCCGCTGGACCCTTCCCCGCCTGCGTGTCGATCAGTTGATGTACCTCTGCTGGAAGGTCTTGCTCCCCTTCTCCGTGCTTTGCATCGCCGGTGTCGGTGTGTGGGTCCTGCTCTCCTCGTAGCCGCTTTTTCACCAAGACACGAAATGGGGAGGGGCACAGCACCGCTATGGTGTAGGGCCAGAGGGACAAAGAGAGGGACTTACGCTATCATGTCTCTGGCGAAATGCCGGACAGCGAGCATCAATGACCAGAGGAGAGAGGGATGGGAGACAGGAAGCCGATCGATGACATGCTCCCCTGGCGAAGACTGGTGAGAGCCCGGCGAGCCCTGGCCCATGCGCAGGGGGAGCTGCGGGAGGCGGAACAGATCTTGCGCTACCGGCAACTGGAACTCTTTCTCCTCGAACAGGAACTGGAAGAGGCAGAGGAACGGGCCGATCGCGAACAGGTACGTCTCCTGCGTACCCGCAAGGAGATCCTGGAAGGGACCCTGCTCAGCCTGGCCCAGCAGAGACGGGATAAGGCTCTGGCCGTGGAAGAGTGTGAGCGGATGATCTATCGGCTGAAAGCAGAACAAGAGAGGAACTGAAGCAGAGAAGGAGGGAGAGCATGCCCGCGCGGAGAGAAGTAACGGTGGAGTGGTGTGGGGGACGGCATTTCGAATCCAAATCGCAGTCAGGGACCCTCATCAACCTGGATGCTTCTCCCGAGCATGGCGGGCAGAATGCCGGTGCTCAACCCATGGAACTCCTCTTGATCAGCCTGGCCGGCTGTACCGGCATGGACGTGATCTCCATCCTGGAGAAGAAGCGACAGCAGGTGACCCGTTTTCAGATCAGGGTAGAAGGGGTACGGCAGGATGATCATCCCCGGGTTTACCGGGAGGTCACCATCACCTACCGGGTCACCGGCCATCAGATCGATCCGAACGCGGTGGCACGGGCCATCGAACTCTCGGTCACCAAATACTGTCCCCTCTACGCCACCATAAGCCAGACCGCCACCATGCACACCCGGTACGAGGTCCTGGAAGCGGAATAACCCCGCCGGTCTAGGGATAGCGTCTCCAACTGTTGACGCGAATATGGACACAGAGGAGATAGGTGGTTCCTAGCTGGTGGAAGGGGATCTCTAACCTGGTACCATCCCTGACCCGAGGGGGAATACGCACCTGCACCACCTCTTCGCTGGTCACCATCCCCTCTCCCCGGCAATGGGTGCACACGAAGAGCCATTCCTGTCCCGTTCCCCGGCAGACCGGACAGCGGGAGGAAAGGGGAACGGAAAGGGGGAGCACCCCACCACTGGCCGCCTCTTCCGGTGAGAGGATGATCTCGACGTTCAGGCGATGGGTGTATTCCCAGGCCGGGGGGTGTCCTACGGTACGCGAAGTCCCCCACGGCGCAAACATCTGCTCGATCTCTACCCAGAAGGAGGAGGGAGGAAAACCGCTCACCCGTGTCCAGGTTCCCTGCGGTCTCCACCCGCTCCTGCGTGCTTCCTCTCTACGTGCCTGCTCTTCTGCCCGGCGGAGTCGATGGTTGTACTCTGCCCTCTTCTCCGGGTCAGAGAGCACCTCATAGGCTTCCACAATCTCCTGAAAGGTCCGGGTACCTTCCGGACCGGCTCGATCAGGATGATGCTGCTTGGCCAGTTCGCGAAACGCCTTCCGGATACCGCTGGGACTCTCTGTCCGTGATACCCCCAGGATGGCATAGTAGTCTTTGGGAACCATGGCCTCTACCCAATCCTCTTCCCAGGTAGCGGATAAAACTCCTCTGTTTCTGCTCTGTAAATGTAATGCAACCCACCTCCAAAGTCAAGAGCAGGCTCAAAGGCGCCAGAATACAAGGGGATCGGGGACAGAGGATTTATACTCGAACCTCATCACTCCTCATGGAGGATCGGCGAAATTTTACGGTTGATAGAGAATAAGGGTTAACTCTCCCCCGCAGATAATATAAATTATGATAGGGGGAGAGAAGGCGGAATACGAGCCGGTTAAAGTGCAGAGGAAAGAATGCCGATAGAAAAGAGGAGTGAGGATGACGTGTCACTTCCAGGGTAGCACTGAAGGCGACCTGCTGCTCATCGATGATCAGGCTTTTCCCTCCCGGAGAGGGGAAAGCTCCGCTGAGGAGAAGTACCTGTCATGAAGTCTCACCACCGGTACTACTACTGGAGCACCCTCTGGTTTTTCTTACTTGCCTTTGCCTTGAGTCTGACTATCCCTCGCCTGCTGGAAAAAGGGCTGCTGAACGAAGCCCAGGAGACAACGGTAAAATATGTGGCCGGAGAGATCCAGCAACTGATGACCCCGGCCGACTTTACCTTTCCCCTCTCGCCGGAACTGGAGAAACGGCTGGAACGCTTCTTCCGCCGGTCGCTGACCCTCTTCCGCTACTTCATCCGCCTGAAGCTTTACGATGCCAGCGGACGCATCCTCTGGTCAGACATGCCGGCGCTGATCGGGAAAACCTTTCCAGAGGACAAAGACCTGTGGGAAGCCCTCTCCGGCAAGCCCCAGGCGGTGGTGACGGCTCCCCAAAAAGAAGAGCACCAATTTGAGCGGGCCTTCCCTTATCTGATGGAGATCTACGTCCCGATCCGCTACCCGCACACCCCGGGAGTGGTCGGGGTGGTGGAAGTCTACCAGTCGATTGGGCATCTCTACTCCCTCCTCTTCCGTATCAAGCTTGCCCTGTGGGGAGGATTCTTCCTGTTGTACAGTGCGGTAATCGGAACCGCTTATTTGACTTCCCGCAAGATCGTCAGCCAGAACCGGGCCCTCCAGCAGTCGCAACAGGAGCAGGCCGAACTCAACCGCCGTCTCTCGCAAAAGATTGCCGCCCTCTCCACCCTGCAGCAGGTCAGCACCACCATGGCCGAAGATCTCAGCCTGGAACGGGCACTCCATAGTGTCGTGCACTACACGGCCATGTTGAGTGGTGGAGCACGTGTGGCCCTGCTCCTCTTTGATGAGACGAGACGCACCCTGCGTCTCATGGCCAGGCTCGGCTTCCCCCAGTCTTCCCTCCTGCCTGAGGTCACATATCCCTCCTCCACGCTCCAGGAGAGACTGGAAGGGAGACACCCCTGGCAGACCTCTCCCCAGGACACCACCCAACCTCTTCTCCCCTGGGATCACCACCCTTCTCTCTACCTCCCCCTGGTGGCAAAGGGGAAGGTGATAGGCCTGCTCTGGAGCACCCGGCTCGACCAGGAGTTCTCGTTGACCCCGGATGACCGGCAACTGCTGGAAACCTTTGCCCATCATGCCGCCCTGATCATCGAGAATGCGTACCTGCATGAGACCACCCTCCTTCATGCACAACGGCTGGCCGTTCTGAACGATCTCAGCCAGAAAATCACCACCTCCCTTGTCCCGGAAAAGGTCATCCAGGAGGTTCTGGCTGCCATTCAGGTATTGATTCCAGAGAGTGCCGTCCACTTCTGGGAGCGGATCGAAGAGGAAGAGGAACTCCGGCTGGTTGCCAGTGCGGGATTCTCTACTCCGCGGGAAGGATTCCAGACGCGTTTTGCTTTTGGAAAGGGAGTCGTCGGGATTGCTGCCGAGACCCGGCAACCGGTGGTCTGCTCCGACGTGACCCAGGATCCCCGCTTCATCAACAAGGCGTGGGCAAGGGAGGAAGGTCTGGTCTCCTGTATCACCCTTCCCCTCTTCTCTGGGGAGCGCTACTATGGGAATCTTACCATTTTCACCCGCACCCCCTATACCTTCACCGAGGATGAGGTGAAGTTACTCCAGACCTTTGCCGGCCAGGTGGCCATTGCCCTCGAAAATGCCCGGCTCTTTGCGCAAGCCACCCAGTCCAAGGAGGAATGGGAACAGACCTTCAACGCCATCGGGGACTGGGTATTGATTCTCGATAACGACTACGTCATCCGCAAGGCCAATGCTGCGGTGGCCCAACAGACCGGCTTCTCTCCCCAGGAGATCGAGGGGAAACAGTGCTATGAGCTCTTCCAGGTCTTCTGTCCCTGTCCAGAATGCTTCCAGGAGCGTCCCTGCCGACAGGAGACCCCCTCGGTGCGCGAGGTGCAGTGTGAGTCTAAGACTTTCCAGATTGCCTCTTACCCGCTTCACCTCAATCAAGGGGAACAGATCGGCAGTGTGCAGGTCGTGCGTGATGTCACCCACCTGAAGACCCTGGAAGCCCAGGTCATCCAGGCAGAAAAGCTCTCCGCCCTGGGAGAGATCGTGGCCAGTGTGGCGCATGAGCTGAACAACCCGCTGACCACGGTGGTGGGGTACTCGCAACTGCTGCTCGCTTCTGCTTCCCTCGAGTCCAGGGAGCAAGAGCGTCTGCAACGGGTAACCGAGGAAGCCCTGCGGGCCAGCCAGCTCGTCCAGCGCCTCCTGGCCTTTGCCCGCAGGCAGGAACCGGTCAAGCGGCCGGTGAACCTCAACACCCTGGTGCAGAAAGTCCTGGCCCTGCGCGAATACCAGCTCCGGGTCGATAACATCTCGGTCCAGCTTGCCCTCGATCCTTCCCTGCCCCCGGTCCTTGCCGATGCCCAGCAACTGGAGCAGGTCTACCTGAACATCATCAACAATGCGGCCCAGGCCATGCACGAGCAGAGTGGCGGGGGAACCCTCACCATCCGGAGCTGGCACGATGCGGAAGGGGTGCATCTCTCCTTTGCCGATACCGGACCCGGCATCCCTCCTGAATACCGGGACCGGATATTTGAACCCTTCTTCACCACCAAGCCGGTGGGGAAAGGGACCGGACTCGGCCTCTCCGTCTCCTACGGCATCATGAAGGCCCACCAGGGCACGATTAGGGTGGAGAGTGAAGTCGGCAAGGGAGCGACCTTCTACCTCTCCCTGCCCCTCCCAGAGGAGATTCCGGAGGAGGAGGAGGAGGAGGAAGCCCAGGTTACCCCTTCCCCCTCTTACCCTGATAGCCTGGCGACCAAACGGGTCCTGGTGGTGGATGATGAGGAAGGAATTCGGGAGTTTATCAGTGAAGTGCTGGAAGAGGCCGGCTGCACCGTTCACGGGGCCGGTAGTGGCCGCGAAGCCCTGGAAAAGCTGGAGCAGGCCTCCTACGATCTCATCATCTCGGACATCAAGATGCCTGATCTGGGAGGCAAGGAGCTGTACGAGATGCTCCAGCAGAGCGCCTCCCCCCCAGAGCTTCGCTTCCTCTTCATCACCGGTGATACGTATAACCCTGCGACCGAAGAGTTTCTGCGTGCCTCCGGTTGCCAGGCCCTGGCCAAGCCGTTTACGGTTCAGCAACTCCTGACCACCGTGCAGGAGATGCTCGCTGCCTAGGATCCTGCCTGCAGTCGAACCGCCTCCGGAGAGGGCTCGGCAACATACCCTTCCGGCACATAGGCACAACACGGGTCTTCAGCCAGATAGTTGCCGGTCAGCGCATAGGCCCGTGAGCGGGACCCCCCACAGATATCGCGGTACTCGCACTTCCCGCATCGTCCCTGCAAGAAGTCTGGATTGCGCAACTCCTTAAAGATAGGGGCATGACGGTAGAGCTCGATGACCGAGGTGTTGCGCACGTTGCCGGCGATGATGGGAAGAAAACCGCTCGGGTAGACGTTACCGATGTGATCGACAAAGCAGAACCCCTTGCCCGCATTGACCCCCTGCCGGGTAACGGTCAGTCCACGCACCGTGCCCCGGGGAGGTCCTGAACGCGGAGCTCTTACTCTGGGGGATGGAGCGGTAGCTTCTTTCTCCTTCTGTTGCATGACATAGCGCCGATAGTGCGGGGCTTCGGTGACCTTGATGACAAACGGTACCCGCTGGGACATCCGGTAGAGCTTGGCGAACAAGAGCTCGTACTGCTCGGCCGTGCAGCCCTGGATGGCCGATCCCCGTCCGGTCGGCACCAGGAAGAAGACCTCCCAGAAGACCACACCGAGTGATTCGACCAGGGCCGCGATCTCATCGAAATCGTCGAAATTCCAGGTTCCAAACACGGTATTGATCTGTAGAGGAACCCCCAGTTCCCGTGCCCAGGTTGCTCCCTCCATGGTCTTGGCAAAGGACCCCTCTACCCCCCGGAACTGGTCATGCTTTTCGGCCGTGCAGCCATCGAGACTCAAGGCCATCTGATCCACCTGGGCCTCCTTCAGAGAGGCGACCCGCTCCCGTGTCAATCGTGGCGTTGCTGCCGGGATAGTCCCCACCCGCAGAC
>RFHZ01000617.1 GCA_003696125.1 Nitrospinota bacterium | reverse complement strand
GGTCTGGATCGATCGTATTCTCCAGGAGGTCATCGACCACCTCCTCCAGGAACTCGAGCAGCATCTCACGCAGCTCAGGACCCCCTTTGAGGATCTGGCGCCGCTGCTCGTAGATCACCTCCCGCTGCTTGTTCATGACATCATCGTACTCGAGGAGGTGCTTCCGGATATCGAAGTTGTGTCCCTCCACCTTGCGCTGGGCATTCTCGATGGCCCGGGTAATCATCTTATGCTCGATAGGCACCCCTTCTTCCATCCCGAGTTTGTTCATGATGCCGGAGATACGATCGGAGCCGAAAATCCGCAACAGATCATCCTCCAGCGAGAGATAAAAGCGCGAGGAGCCGGGATCACCCTGCCGGCCGGCTCGTCCCCGTAACTGGTTATCGATCCGCCGGCTCTCGTGGCGTTCGGTACCGATGATGTGCAGCCCACCGAGCTGGGCCACACCCTCCCCCAGCACGATATCGGTACCCCGTCCCGCCATGTTCGTAGCAATGGTCACCGCCCCGCGCTGACCGGCCTGGGCCACGATCTCCGCTTCCTTCTCATGATGCTTGGCGTTGAGCACGTGATGAGGAATGCCTCGGGCTTTCAGCATGCGGCTGAGACGTTCCGATTTCTCAATGGAGGTGGTTCCTACCAGGACCGGTCGTCCCTGGCGGTGCAGTTCGATGATCTCTTCCACCACGGCCTGAAACTTCTCCCGTTCGGTCCGATAGACCACGTCCGGGTAGTTGTACCGGATCAGGGGACGGTTGGTGGGGATCACGACGACATCGAGTCCGTAGATCTCATGGAACTCCTCCGCTTCCGTATCGGCCGTCCCGGTCATGCCGGCCAGCTTCTCGTACATGCGGAAATAGTTCTGGAAGGTGATGGAGGCCAGGGTCTGGTTCTCATTGGCCACCTTGACCCGCTCCTTGGCCTCCAGGGCCTGATGGAGTCCATCGCTGTACCGTCTTCCTGGCATCAAACGGCCGGTGAATTCATCCACGATGATCACCTGGCCATCTTTGACCACATAATCCACATCCCGTTTAAAGAGCACATGCGCCTTCAGGGCCTGGTTCACGTGGTGTAGCGTCTCGATGTTTGCCGGATCGTAGAGATTATCGACATGCAGCAGCTTCTCCACCCGGGCCACCCCTTCTTCGGTCAGGGTCACGGTGCGCAGCTTTTCATCTACCGTATAATCCCGGTCACGGCGCAGGCGCGGAATAATCCGGTCAATGATATAGTATTTGTCCGTCGATTCCTCAGCCGGGCCAGAGATGATAAGCGGAGTGCGGGCTTCGTCGATCAGGATGCTATCGACCTCATCGACAATGGCGTAGTGGAGTTCCCGCTGCACATAGTCTTCCAGGGAGAATTTCATGTTATCGCGCAGATAGTCGAACCCGAATTCGTTATTGGTTCCATAGGTCACATCTGCCTGGTAGGCTTTCCGGCGGGCATTATCATCCATGTCATGCTGGATGGTACCCACTTCGAGGCCGAGAAAGCGGTAGATCCCTCCCATCCACTCACTATCGCGGCGGGCCAGGTAGTCGTTCACGGTAACGACATGCACACCCCGACCGGTGAGGCTGTTCAGGTAGACCGGCAACGTGGCCACCAGGGTCTTCCCTTCGCCGGTCTTCATCTCGGCGATCTTCCCCTCGTGCAACACGATGCCACCGATCAGTTGTACATCAAAGTGGCGCATGTTCAACACCCGTCGCGCCACCTCCCGGACCACGGCAAAGGCTTCACAGAGGAGGCTATCGAGCGGTTCACCGTTGGCGATCCGCTGCTTGAACTCCGCCGTTTTGGCCTGGAGCTGGGCATCAGAGAGGCGCTGTACAGAGGGTTCCAGTTGATTGATGCGATCAACCAGGGGCTGGAGCCGACGCAGTTCCCGTTCGTTTTTGCTACCGATTATTTTGGTCAGTATCCGCTGTATCATCGCTTTTTACCCTTTTACCTTCCTGGGAGATCCTCTCAGGGCTCTGGGTACTACCAGCGTATAATCATGTCCGTTACATGCACACCGAAGTCTAGTATACCACAGAGAGACAGAAGAGGGAAAGGGGGAAACCTTCCCGGGAGAGCAGGGCATCTTCCCGCTTATCGCTCGACCAGGGTTCCCTCGATGTGTCCAATCGCGATACGCATCGACACCTTGAGGGGGAGCTTACGCCGGTCGCTGGATAGCCAGATCAGGAGGTCCCGCTTGTCTCGAAAGATCCCCTCTCCTTCCGTAATCAACGGCTGAACCACAAAGGCCTCTATCTCTCCCCACCTGGTCTCCAATGCCTCCCTCCGCAGTACCCGCACCTCAACGCTCTTCACCCCACTGCCCACCCAGAGGGGGATGGTCAGGCGCTGTCCTACCTGCAGGGGCAAGGTCCGGAGATAATAGAGGCTGGAGAGGGAGTCCTGCACCCCGTTTGGCACAGGGATGGCACGCGGAGGACGGCGATTCTTCTGGTACAGGGCCTGGCTCTGGGCATGATCAAAGATCACCTCTCTATAACTCCGGTACCGTCCCTCCCGCTGGCGCAGGGAGAAGTACCAGGGGATGAGATACGTCCTGTCCCAATAGGACTCGAGTCGATCTCTGATCTTGTAGAAGAGGGAGAGGAACTGGGAAGACCTGACCGTGGCCACCAGATGATAGACCGGTTTCCCCTTCCACACCGTTTGGGACACCACCTGGAACTCCGCCTCACCGGCCGGGATGCCGAGCCAGGTGACCTGAAAACGTAACCGTTCTCCCGGCCCAAATGGAACGCCTCCTTCCTCTCTCTGCACAGAGGGGTAAACCCACCCCCAGCCCAGGCTGAGGGTCAAGAGGAGGGTCAGAGCAAAGAAGCGGGCAATCATAGCACTCCTCCCTTCACCAGAAACTTGCCAGGCAAGACCGGCTTCTCTCTGCCCCCAGCTCCCCTCGCCAGAGGAGTCATCGCACAATCAGGACCGGGCAGAGGCCATATGCACTCACCTTGAGCGGAACGCTGCCCAGCAGAAAGCGAGAAACCCCTGTCCGCCGGCTGGCACCGAGCACCACGATATCGTGATCCTCGGCTTCTTCTATGATCACTTCGCTGGGACGCCCGACTCTCACCTTTTGTTTCCCGCTGAGCTGGAAATCGGCCAGGAGCTTCTGGACCCGTTCGGTACAATGCCGGGCAGACTCTTCCTTCTCTTCGTTCTCCGCTACGGAAAGGATGGTCACCTCTGCCCCCAGTGCCCTGGCGATCTGCAGACCCCAATGCTCGGCCTTCTCCGCTCCTGGCGATCCATCGGTGCAGATCAACACGTTATCATCCTCCTTGATATTCTTGGCGACGAGGACCGAACAGGGGGCAAACTGGGCTACCCGCTGGGCGACACTACCGAGAAAAAAGCGGTAAAGACCGCGATGCCCTCGTGAACCGGTAATGACCAGGTCGTAGGCGTTTTCCTCTGCCTCTTTCAGTATCTCCTCTGCCACCTCCCCTTCCCGCAGTCGCAAACGGATGTTCTGTCCATGGTATCCCAGATAGTGCGTCTCAAAGGCTCCCTTGATCCCCCATTTGAGGGGATGGCGCTCTACCGCTTCTCCGTTTTCGTTGCGCATCACCACGTCGAGCTCGAGTAATATCTCCTGGGCACGCTTCAAAAAGCGGACACCCGGGAGGTCGATCTCCCATTCCGAGAGCTTCTTGTGTGCAATGGCCAGCTCGTCCCGGTTGAAGCTGGACACCGGTGGCTGGACATAGAGCACCGAGACATCGGCATCGAGGCGTTTGGCCACCTTCCCGCCGAAACGGAGGGCCTGTTCAGAGTATTCCTTTCCATCATAGCAGATGAGAAACTTCATACTTCTCACCCTTTCTCTCCTTTCCTCCTTTAAGGAGATAGGCCCAGGAGGGGCCAGTAGAAATAGCGGAAGAGGAGGAGGAGTCCCCAGGAGAGGAGGGTCATGCGCCATCCTCCTCTCAGAAAATCTCCTCCCCGTAGATACCCGCTCGAGTAGACGATAGCACAGGGCGGGGCGCCGATAACGGTCAGCTTGACAATCGATGCGGCAAAGGCGGTCATGAAACCGGCCGCGAGGAGGCTTGTGTGGCTGATTTCTGCCATGCTCAGCAGGATGGGACCGAGAACAGCCACCGCCGGTCCCTGTCCCATGATATTAGCCATCACTATGGTTAATCCCCCGATGGCAAAGAAGAGGGGAACATCGGAAAGCCCGGGCACCTGGAGGAAGGTAACGAAAGTCTCTGCCACCCACTGCGCGGCCCCGGTTTTGCGCATGGCGATCCCGATGGAAAGCGCCCCCGCGTAGAGGAGGACCACCCCCCAGTTGACGTTGTTGTTGAGATCTTCCCAGCGCACCAGGCCACAGACCAGGTAGAGGGATACCCCTAAAAGGGCGATGGTGCCCAAACCGAAGGTGGTGCTGGCCGTCATCCACAGGAGAAAGGTCAGGGCAAAGATCCCGATGGCGAGCCAGTCGTTTCCATGCAGCTTTCCGGCTGCCTGGACCTGGTGTTGTAAGGTACGCAATGCTTCAGAGAGGTCGCGTCTTTCTGGAGGAAAGGTTCGCAGCAACACTACCCAGAGCAGGGGGATCTGGACCAGGGCCAGGGGATAGGCAAACTTCACCCACTGGAAGTAACTCACCTGGACGCCATACAGCCGGTCCAGGTAGTCGATCATGATGGCATTGCGGGCACCTCCCGATGGGGTACCCAGCGAGGCCACGTTCCCCCCGTAGGCGATGGAGAGGAGGAGGAGGGTGGTCAGATTCCGGATCTGGTCAGGCTTATCTGAAGCCAGGCGGATCAAGGAGAGGACCACGGGGAGCATGAGCGCAGCCACGGTATGTCCACCGATCACCGAAGAGACCAGGGCAGAGACGGCAATCACGCCGAAGACCACCCGCTCCACCTTGGGCCCGGTAAAGCGAAGGATCAAAAGGGCCAGCCGTTTATCCAGGTTCTGCTTCACGAGGGCCACGGCCAGCATGAGGGAACCCATGATAAAGAAGACCGCATCGCTCATGAAGGAGCGGGCAACCTCGTTGGGACGGGCTATCCCGGTCAAGACCTGCAGCACGGCGATCAACAGAGGGACCGTGGGCAAGGGGATCGGCTCGGTAACAAAGCAGATAACGGAGAAGAGGACGATGGCCAGGGTGGCCATCCCCTCTCGACTCAGGGTGGCCGGTGGGGGAAGGAGCAGGAGGACGCCGGCACACACCAGGGCGAAGAAGAACCACTTGCGGCGAGAGGAAAACTGGAGGATCGGTATCAACCATTCCTTGTACAAACGCCTTTTTCTCCCCTCTAGTTCGTGATGCTTTGTCCTGGCCTCCCTCTCCCCAACCGCTCTGCGCCGGGCAGGAGGCTTTAGAGCAGATAGCTGAGCATCAGGGTGGCCAGGGAGAAGTAGATCAACAGACCGGTAATATCGTTGGCGGTGGTGACAAAGGGGCCGGAGGCGATGGCCGGATCGATACCGAGCTTGCGGAAGAGGACCGGCATGAGGGTACCCATGGTGGCCGCTACCAGGATAGCGAAAAACAGGGAGACCCCGACGACCAATCCCAGTAGAGGATTCCAGTGGAGCAGGGTGGCAACAAGAGCCAGTAAGACGCCGCAGACCCCCCCCATGACCAGGCCGGTACAGACCTCCCGTCGAATCGTCCGACCGATCAAAGCGAGATCGATCCGGCCGGTGGCCAGTCCCCGCACCACGATGGCGGCCGATTGGGTACCGACATTCCCTCCCATACCCATGATGACCGGGATGAAGGTGGCCAGGGCGACCAGGTCCCGGATAACGAAGTTAAACCGCCAGATCAGTTCACTGCTGATGATGCCCCCAACCAGCGAGGTTAACAGCCAGGGGAGCCGGAAGCGGGCTACTCGCAAGATGGAGTGGGAAAAGAGGAGCTCTTCTTCATCCGTCCCGGCCATGCGGAAGATATCTTCGGTCGCCTCCTCGCGGATGACATCGATGATATCGTCTACGGTGATGATGCCGACCAGTTCCCCTTCGTCGTTGACCACCGGGATGGCAACGAAGTTGTAACGGGAAACGATGCGGGCCACCTCCTCCTGGTCCATGGCCACGTTGACCTTGATCACATCTCGCCACATGATCTCCTGCAGGGTCTGCTCCGGTGAAGCCAGCAGGAGCTGCCGCAACGAGAGGACACCGCGCAGGTGATTCTTCTCATCGACCACGTAGATGTAAAAGACCATCTCCACTTCGCTCGCCTTGCGTACCTCGCGGATGGCCTCCTCCACGGTCATGGTCTCCGGCAAGGCCAGGAAATCAGGATTCATGATCCCGCCAGCCGTGTCGCTGGGATATTTGAGGAGTTCTGCCACCTCCTGGGCTTCCTGGGCACTGAGGCGCTCCAGGACCTGCTTGGCCAGCTCCTCGGGCAGGATAGCGATGATATCGGTCACATCATCGGAGGGCATCTCTCGAAAGATCTCGATGAGCTTCTCCGGTGTTTGCCGGCTCAAGAGCTCCTGTTGCGTTGCCTGATCCGTTTCCCGCAGCACCTCTGCCGCCAGAACAGGGTCATCGATGAGGGCAAACAGCAGCCGTTGCTCTTCCCGGCTGAAATGCGGGAGGAGGTGGGCAATATCCTTCGGGTTAAGCTTTTGAAGCACATTACGAATATGGGCAATCGCCTGACGATGGATCAGCTTGCGAAGTGCTTCCAGGGTGACAAAGAATTTTTGTCGGTGTGCCTCCATCGTTTTCTTCCTTCTCGTTTTTGCCACCCCTCACCAACGAGTACAGAGATGACGACTCTATCTTGACAATGTTACAGTTGCATTTTACCGCAGAGCACGCTGAGGTCGCAGAGGATAGTTCTGGGATGAATAAAGAACGCTGTTCCTCTCCGCGTTCTCTAC
The DNA here is from genome assembly GCA_003696125.1 of Nitrospinota bacterium. Taxonomy (GTDB): domain Bacteria; phylum Tectomicrobia; class Entotheonellia; order J063; family J063; genus J063. The sequence goes on along the minus strand of RFHZ01000617.1, from coordinate 3,517 downwards.
GAACTCTGTGGTTAATTTAACATTGTCCAGCTATAAACCAAGAGAAAAGTCGACAGGGAGGGATTCTCACCTGGTGTCAGGAGAGAAGAGAGCCTTCTCCCTCCGCCCATCTGGGCATCAAAAAAGTATCACCGGAAATATCAGGGAACGCAGGAGAGGACAGGATGCGTCAGATCGATACCTTCTTCAAGAGCTTAATCTCATCCAGCACTTTTCCCGTTCCCAAAGCAACGCAGGAGAGGGGGTCCTCGGCGATGGTTACCGGCAATCCTGTTTCCTCTCGCAGTAAGATGTCGAGTCCGCGCAGCAGGGCTCCTCCTCCGGCCAGGACGATCCCCTTGTCCACGATATCGGCAGCCAGTTCAGGTGGAGTCCGTTCCAGGGCGAGTTTGACCGTTTCAACAATCGTATTGATCGATTCGTATAAGGATTCGCGGATCTCTTCATCGGTAATGATGAGGGTCTTAGGGACGCCAGCCACCAGATCGCGTCCCTTGATCTCCATGGTCCGCTTCTCTTCCAGCGGATAGGCTGACCCGATATTGATCTTGATCTCTTCCCCCGTCCGTTCGCCGATGAGCAGGTTGTACTTCCGCTTGATATAGTTCACGATGCTCTGATCCATTGCATCCCCCGCACTCCGCACCGAGCGGCTGTAGACGATGCCGGAGAGGGAGATCACGGCGACCTCGGTGGTACCACCCCCGATATCCACAATCATGTTCCCCGAGGGGTCTTCGATGGGGAGACCAGCCCCGATAGCGGCCGCCATCGGCTCTTCGATCAGATAGATCTCTCTCCCCCCTGCCGACTCGGCCGAGTCCCGTACCGCGCGTTTCTCCACCTGGGTAATGCCGGAAGGAACGGAAATGATGATGCGAGGACTGATAAAGGACTTGCGGTTATGGACCTTCTTAATAAAATAGCGGAGCATCTCCTCGGTGATTTCAAAATCGGCAATCACCCCATCCTTCATCGGCCGGATGGCTACAATACTTCCTGGCGTTCTCCCCAACATGCGCTTCGCTTCTGTCCCCACGGCCAAAACCTGCTTGGTCTCTCGATGTACCGCGACCACCGACGGTTCCCGCAGCACGATCCCTTTCCCCCTTACGTAGACCAGGGTATTTGCCGTTCCCAAATCGATAGCCAGATCGTTCGAAAAGCATCCTAATAAGCTGTTGAAGACCATAGGAGTTCTCTTCCCTGACTAGAGTGTTTACCTTGCCACCGGGACTGCCTAAGGCCTTATCTCCGGGACGTTATCTGCCCAAAACCTCGCTCCCCCGTTTCACTGCCCCTAGAAACTACTCTGGTGTTGTTGGAGAGTAGAAGCAGTATCCCAAAACCTTGTACACGAGCTTTGCCGCCAGAAAATCGGAAGCGACCATGCCGGGAAGCGGCGAGAGCTCTACCACATCAAACCCGACGATCTGCTTGTGGGTCGCCACCTGCCGGATGATCGACAGCACCTCATGCCAGTCCAGGCCATCCGGCTCAGGGGTTCCCACGGCCGGGACATAGGCCGGATCAAACACATCCAGATCGATGGTGAGAAACACCTGCTCAGACAATCCCTCCAGGATACGGGCCACCACCCCCTCTCCCTGGCGAAGGTCCTGGCGAAAAAAGACGCGACTCTGGGCCTGGGGTAAATACTCCGCTTCTTCCCGGCTTAAGCTACGGATTCCCACCTGCACACAGGGCACAAGCTGGGAGATGCGGCGCATGACACAGGCGTGGTTATAGGCGCTTCCCAGATACTCATCACGCATATCCGCATGGGCATCGAGCTGCAAAACGGAGAGAGCCGGATAATATTCCCGTAGCGCCTTCACCATCCCGTACGACAACGAATGCTCCCCTCCCAGCATGACCACAAACTTCTCTTGGGCCAAGAACCTGCGTACCGTCTCATAGACCCGTTCCAACATCTGGGCCGGGCCGGCGGTCAGCGGTGCCAGCCCTGGTGCCGTGTAGATCCCGTGCCGGTAAACCTCATAGGCCAGCTCTTCATCGTACAACTCCATGTTGCGAGAGGCCTCGATAATGGCTGCCGGTCCCTCCCGGGTTCCTCCCCGATAGCTCGTCGTCTGTTCGTACGGGACGGGGAGGATCACGATCTGTGCCGTCTCCAAAGCCGCCTCTGCCCCTACCAGTCCTCCGAAATTCTGCGGTGCAACGAAAAGATCCTCCATCTTTACCATCTGGAGCGAAAGGGATCAACTGTTGAGAAAGACGGCAGCAACCACAACCGTTGTCCACAGCCCGTGTTTATCCCCGATGGCCGACTGGGTGATGTTGCGGGTCGTGACGATGCGTCCATCGAGCATCCAGATCTCTTTCCGCTCATCCCAGGCCTTATCCTCATCAAACTCGATCCCCAGGGAGGAGGCGAGCATGCTGGCTGCCAGATCCTCTGCATAATCCCCCGCCTTCTCCTCTGTCTCCCCAAAGCTATGGTGCTCGCTCAGGTAGCCATAGTGATTCGGTTCTGCTGGAATCGCCAGGCCAATGCTGGCTGCGATCAAGCGATTCGGTTCGTTGGTACTGTTCTCGCTGATCACCGAGAAGACGATCTCCCCTGGCCGTAGCTTTCTGAGTCCCCGTTCCTTCGAGATCACCTTACACCCCGGGGGGAGGATACTGGAAACCCGCACCAGATTGAATTTCTCTATTCCTGCTGCCCGTAGAGCCAGCTCGAAAGATTCCAGCTTCTGCTTATGTCGTCCTACTCCTCTGGTAAAAAAGACCTCTTTTGGTACCATGGACCAGGTATTCCCCTTCACCCCTCTACATCCTCACCAAAACTTCTTTCTCTCCCGACCTTTTCCCATTGTCTCTGGTGCCCCCTCGACCAGGGACGCACCTTCCCCAAGGTAAACTCTTCTTATATACCATTCCTCAGGCCAGTTGTCAATGATCAGTCCCGCTTTTTTCGGAAATGATCGTACCCTTGAGGGGTGAGGGGAACCTCCTGTCCTGCTTTGATCAGCACCGGTTCTGCGGCAGGGCCAACCTCCCCGATACGACTCAGCGGGAGTGCAAACCGGGTCCGAAACTGCGCCACCAGAGGGCCTATCGTCCCTGGGGAAGCGGTAAAGCAGAGCTCAAAATCCTCCCCGCCATGCAGGGCATACTCCAGGGGATCCTCTCCTCGCCGGGCGGCTAAACGCCGGGTCTCTTCGGAAAGCGGGAGAGCCGCTGCTTCTACGCGAACCCCTACCCTGCTCTCCTGGCAGATATGCCCGAGATCGCTCGATAAGCCGTCACTCAGATCGATCATGCTGTGGATGAAGCCGGTAGAGCGAAGCCATAGGGCCTCCCTGACCCGGGGGACCGGCTGGAGATAGTGCTGGATGAGCTTTTCCTCCCAGGCTTCTCGCTCCTCCCTCTCCTCTTGCAGGACACGCAGACCGGCATAGGCATCCCCCAGCGTGCCCGTAACCCAGATCTCATCACCCACCTGAGCCCCAGAGCGGTAAATCGCTCCCCCTGTCTCGACACTTCCCAGCAT
>RFHZ01000616.1 GCA_003696125.1 Nitrospinota bacterium | reverse complement strand
GGTTTCGCTATCCACACCAGAAAAGCGCTCCAGGCTCAGAGCGTCGAGCGGGAGACTCGTTTTCCCTGTGGTTATCAGCTCGGTCATCAGCCGGCCCACGTACGGGGCCAGGGCGAAACCATGTCCGGAAAAACCGGTGGCGATCAGGAGTCCATCCAGACCGGGTACCCCACCGAGAATCGGTAACCCGTCCAGGCACATCGCCTCCAACCCGATCCAGACCCGCACCAGGAGGCGTGAGCGCAGGTGGGGAAAGATGGCCGTGACATCGCGGGCACTCCCGCGAATACTGGTATGGAGAGGCCATCCCCGGTCTCGTGCCATATCCGGTGTGCCCGGCCAGCCTCCCCCGATCACCACCTGTCCCTGCGGCATCTGCTTGATGCTGAGGTTGCGTCCCCGGCAACCGATCACCGGGGTGAGAAAAGGGGGAACCGGCTCTGTACACATCATCTGCAACCCGTACGGCTTGACCGGTATCTCCACACCGATCCCCTGCAGCAGGGGACGGCTCCAGGCCCCGGCTGCCACCAGCACCGTGGAGCAGTACACGGTCCCTCGCGTCGTCCTGACCCCCTGCAGCCGGTTTCCTTCGACCAGCAACGCGGTCACAGCCGTATCGAGCAGAAGCTCTGCTCCCAGTTTTTGGGCAGCCAGGGCCAGGGCCTGCGTGGTAAGGATCGGGTTGGCGTATCCATCGGTCGGACAGTACCCCGCACCGAGCACAGAAGGGGCGATCAGGGGAACCAGTTCCCGCAGTTCTGCTCCCTGCACCACCTCTATCCCCAGACCGGCCTGTTGCTGGCGCTCGACCTCTGCCCGCAGTTCAGGGAGGTACTCCTCCTGCTCCACCAGATAGAGATTCCCTCCCTGCCGGTACTCGATGCTATAACCGAGTTCCCTCTCCATCCGCTCCCAGAGGGGAATGCTTTGCATGGCCAGGGGGAGCTCGGCCGGATGACGGTTTTGCTGGCGCACGCCACCGGCACTGGCTCCCGAGGCCCCTGCGGCTATCCTGCGTTTCTCGATGAGCAGGACCTGGACACCGGCCCGCCGCAGATGGTAAGCGGTAGCGGCACCGATAACCCCGCCTCCCACGATGACGACTTCGACTCGTTTTTCCACGTCTCCTCCTACCCGTAAGCGGCTGCTGCCCGGGCCACGTCTCCTTTGCTCTGCTCTGGAGGTTTATGCTCCTGTCGAAAACGATGGAACGCCTCCATGGTAAAGTGATGACGGACTTCCTGGAAGCGATGGATGCTGTAAGGGGCCAGGGGAAGAGAGGTGGTTCCGGTGGTGATGTACTCGGCGATCAGCTTTCCGGTGATCTGGGCCAGGGTGATCCCGCTGTGCCCGGTGGCGACAATGAACCCTTCCAGACCCGGGATGGGACCCATGATCGGCAGGCCATCGATCGGCCAGGGACGCAATCCGGCCCAGAAGCGGATCCCCTGGGCTTTCTGGAGTACAGGGAGGATACGGCAGGCGCGAGAGATGTTCTGCCGCATCGCGGCATAAGTGACCCGGCGATCGTACCCGACGAAATCGTGCGTCACCCCGATGAGAATGTTCCCATCCGCGGTTTGACGCAGGCTTCCCACCGGTCGTCTCAAGACCCGTGGTAAGGCCTCGGTGGTGATGACCTGCCCGCGACAGGCCACCACCGGTATCGAGACCCGGAGCATATCGCCGAGATCCGGGACATTCACACCGGCCGCATTCACCACCGTCCGGGTGCTGATCTCTCCCTGGGGAGTCTTGACCCCCTCCACCCGTCCCCTTTCCACCCGGAAGCCGGTGACCGGGGTGTGGATCAGGATTTTCGCCCCTAAGCGCCGGGCAGCCCGGGCATAGCCGTAGACGAGTTTAAACGGGTTCAGGTGTCCATCTGCCGGGCAGAAGGTGGCTCCCAGGATATGGGGGGAGAGGGCCGGCTCCAGCTCGCGTGCCTCTTTGCCATCCAGAAACTGCATGGTTACACCGGGAACCTGGTTCTGTTGCTGGACAAAGGCCTGCACCACCTCCAGCTCTTCTTCCCGCTCAACCACCCGGATCATGTTCCCCTCTCGCTCGTACTCCAGGTCGGTATCCAGCTCCTCGGCCAATCC
>RFHZ01000615.1 GCA_003696125.1 Nitrospinota bacterium | reverse complement strand
CTGTACTCCCCTGAGCCGAGTTTGGGCCAGGAGGCGGAGACCTGCCTGACCCCGGGTTTGAGTTCTTTGAGACGATTCCAGAATCCTTCCCAGGCCTTGTGCCCGTATTCGTAGTCTGGTCCGATGACCGCATAGGAGGTGTACGGGAGTTTGGCTGCCCGCTCGGCCAGGATGCGTCCCTGCTCCCAGGTGTTGGGCCGTACCCGGAAAACGTAGCGATGCCCCTTCTGCCAGGTCAGCGCTTCGGTAAGCGGTTCGGCCGCCACAAAGAGGACCCGATGGCGCCGGGCAAATTCCGATACGGCCAGGCCGACGGCCGAGGAGAAGGTGCCCATCAACACATCTACTTTGCGCTGGAAGACCAGCTCTTGGGCGTGCTTGATCGCTTCGTCGGGACGCAGTTTATCATCACGGAAGAGGATCTGGAGCGGTCGGCCGAGTACCCCTCCCCGGGCATTGATCTCCTCCTGGGCCAGCTCTACCCCGGCCCGGTAGGGGAGGGTAAAGGAGGAGGCCACACCGCTATAGGAGTTGATCTCCCCGATCTTTATCGGTGCTTTCTGCGCCTGGGTAACCGTTGCGGTCAGGACAAGCATCCCGAGAACGAGTATAAACAGGACGATTTGCCGGCCCATCACTTTTCCTCCTTCCCATGATGGTCTGTCAACGATTTGTGCTCAGCCTATTATACCACTCCCTTGGTCTGAAAGTCATCGATCTCCTGAGCAGAGTAGCCGAGCTCTTGCAGGATCTCGGTCGTGTGCTCCCCCAGTTGGGGGGGAGGTCGCCGCACGCTCGGTTGCATGGCACTGTAGCGTGCCGGGTGCTTGAGAAAGCGGATCGTTCCGGCCCCAGGGTACTCGAACGATCCCACCACATCGTTATGTTGCACCTGGGGATCGGCAAAGAGGGCCGGGTAGTCGTAAACCTCGGCACACCAGATGTCGGCAGCCCGGAAGATCTCCAGCCACTCGGCCGTGGTGCGTCGTTGCAGGTGCTGCCTGATCACCTCATTGATCGCATCCCGCTGGGGAAAGCGGTCCTCTTCACGCCACTGTCGTAACTCCTCTGCCTGGAGAACGGTGGCCAGCTTCTCCAGGGGAGTCATGGAGAGGCAGAGGTACCCGTCACGCGTCTTGTAGATGCCATAAGGGGGCTGGTGATAGGTGGTGGCCAGGCCTGAGCGACTCCGTTGCGTGACCTGTCCACCGTTGAGAAAGTAGCCGATGGCTTCTACCTGGAGATCCATGGCCGCGTTGAGCAGGTTGAGTTCGACCTTCTGTCCCTGCTGCGTGTGCTGTCTTTGCCACAGAGCAGCCATGATCGACAGGGCCAGCAGGACCGCGGCATGCTGATCGATCACCGATCCCCCGGCCGGAATGGGAGGATCGTCTGCCTTGCCGGTCATGGCCGCCAGTCCACTCATGGACTGGGCCAGGAGATCCTGTCCCGGCCGGTCCCGATAAGGGCCATCTGAACCGTACCCGGAACAGGAACAGTAGATCAGACGAGGGTTATGGGTCTTTAGATCTTCATACCCTAACCCGAGTCGATCCATGACCCCGGGGCGGTAGTTCTCCACCAGGACATCGGCCGTCTTGATCAGGCGGATGATGATCTCTTTACCCAGCGGGGATTTGAGATCGACGGTCAGGCTCCGCTGGTTACGGTTAAAGAGGAGGAAGAAGGCGCTTACCCCATTGATGTACGTCTCTGCACCGGACCAGCTCCGTTCCCAGGCACCGACCTTAGGGCGTTCTACCTTGATCACATCTGCCCCTAGATCGGCCAGGATCTGCACGCCGGATGGTCCTTGCAGGAGCTGGGCAAAGCTGACGATACGGATATCGGAGAAGGGAAGTACCGGCTCATGTTGGGTCATGCGTTGTCCCTCCTGAGGATCGCTGGGGATCGATATCTGTCGGTTTGCTCTGGACAAGCGTCTGATCGAATCGTGTGTAGGCGTCGTAGTGAATCAGTTCGTACAGTTCTGCCCGTGTCTGCATCCGGTCGAGCCAGGCCACCTGGCTTCCCTGTTCGGCCAGGGTGGCAAAAAACGCTTCTATGGCATGCATGGCCACCCGCAGGGCGGTGACCGGAAAGAGCACCAGTTGGTATCCGAGTTCGGCGAAACGGGCAGCACTGATATAGGGGGTTTTCCCAAACTCGGTCATGTTGGCCAGCAGGGGGACCGGTACCTCCCGGGCAAAGCGGGCAAACTCCTCCTCGCTCTGGAGTGCCTCCGGGAAGATCACATCAGCCCCGGCTGCGATGTAGGCACGAGCCCGCTCTATTGCCTCCTCCAGCCCGTGCGTGGCCCGGGCATCGGTACGGGCGATGATCACCAGATCGGTACGCCGGCTATGGACAGCGGCCCGGATCTTTTGTATCATCTCTTCTGCGGCAATGATGCGTTTACCGCTCAGGTGACCACACTTCTTCGGCATCACCTGATCCTCGATCTGGATGGCCGCTGCACCGGCCCGTTCCAGTTCGTGCACGGTGCGGGCCACATTGAGCGGTTCCCCGAACCCGGTATCGGCATCCACGATCAGGGGAAGAGGGGTGACGGTGGTGATGCGTGCCGTCGCCTCTGCCAGTTCGGTAAGGGTGACCAGTCCCAGATCGGCCAGCCCCAAACTGGCCGAGAAGGCTCCACCGGAGAGATAGAGGATCCGGAACCCGGCTCGTGTTGCAGCCAGGGCGACCAGCGGGTTAAAGACCCCGGGAACGATGTAGGAGTCTCCTTGGGCCAGGAGGTTACGGAGTTGCCGGGCCGGAGGCTCTTTCCGAGATACACTCAACCAGGTCATCCTTCCTGCTCCTCTCCTGGAGGGATCAGGAGGGTGCTCAGGGCTCCGCATTCCTCTTCCTTTTCCAGATGGAAGAGGCGTTCGATAAGCTGGTCTACCTGGGAGGAGGGGAGCAGAGCAGTGTTACGGCGGAACTTCTCCACCACTTCCTCATCACTCATCCGATTCCGGGCATGTCCTCGTGGATAGGTGACTTCCCGCTGGTAGACGGCACCATCGGTGGTGCGCAGGGTGATGCGATTGGGGATCCCCTGCGGATAGGCATGGGTAAAGGCAGGATTTTCGACCAGGGTGGTCTCTCTGGCCAGCAGGTGCCGGAGATGAGGATCCTGGATGCGGTGGGGGAGGAAAGTCGCCGGTGTCACCTCGCCATCCAGGAGGGCAGCGAGCACGATGTAGGGG
>RFHZ01000614.1 GCA_003696125.1 Nitrospinota bacterium | reverse complement strand
GAGGCCGGTGTAAGCAGGATGACCTCCCCATCGACCCACTCGGCCCAGGTGTCCTCATCGCACCAGGCCAGGAATTCCTCATAGCTGAGCTTGCCCGGCACCTCAGGCTTTGCCATTGCTGCTCCCTCGCATGATGAGAAATGAGTAACGAGTAATGAGTAATGAGTAAATCCTTTGTGCCTCTGTGCCTTTGTCCCTGTGTGCCTTTGTGCCTCTGTGCCTTTGTCCCTGTGTGCCTTTGTGCCTCTGTGCCTTTGTCCCTGTGTGCCTGGTCTTTACACGGCCAGGTAGCGTCGCACCACCTCTTCGTTCTCCCAGATCTCCTCCATCGTCCCCTGGTACTGGATACGGCCCTTGTCCAGAATATACCCGCGTTGCGCGATCTGGCGGGCAAACTTGAGGTTCTGATCGGCCAGCAGGATGGTGATCCCGGAGTCACGAATCTCGTGCAGGGCACGGAGCAGATCACGCACGATGAGCGGGCTCAACCCCTCCGACGGCTCGTCCAGGAGCAGGAGATAGGGGTTGGTGACGAGCGCACGTCCAATGGCCAGCATCTTCTGCTCTCCCCCGCTGAGATAGGACCCTCTCCGCTTGCGGAAGCGCTGCAGGGGAGGAAAAAGCTCGTACACGCGCTCTATGGGCCATGTCCGCTCCTGACTGCGTGGACTGTGCCGCAGGGCCAGGAGCAGGTTTCCCTCCACACTCAGGTCCGGGAAGATGCGCCGGTCATCCGGCACATACCCGATGCCGAGCCGGGCAATCTCAAAAGGGGGCTTGCCCTGGATCTCGATGTCCCGAAAGCGGATCCGGCCAGAGAGCAACCGGACCAGCCCCATGATGCTGCGTAACGTGGTCGTCTTCCCGGCCCCGTTACGACCGAGCAGGGTGACCACCTCCCCCCGGTCAACGGCCAGCGATACCCCCTGCAGGACGCGACTAAACCCGTAAACGGCAACGACGTCCTCCAGCTCCAGGATCATGTCCCGATCTCCTCTCCCAGGTAGATCTCCCGCACCCCGGCATGCTCACGGATCTCCTCTGGTTTTCCCTGCGTCAGGATCGCCCCCTGGTGCATCACGATGATATGATCAGACAGGGTAAACACCACGTCCATGTCATGCTCCACAATGACAAAGGTCACCTCCCACTCCCTGGCCAGCCGGCGGATAAGATCCTGCACCTGCCCCCGCTCCGCCGGGTTCATCCCGGAACAGGGCTCGTCCAGAAAGCAGAGTCGCGGCCGGGAAGCGATGGCCATCCCGATCTCGAGCAGCCGCTGGTCCCCGTGAGAGAGGTTTCCGGCCCGGACTCCCTTGATCTCCTCCAGCCCGATCTCCCGCAACAGCATCTCCACCTCTGCCCTGACCTCTGGATCGAGATCAGGCCGGGCAAAAGGATGACCGGCCCGGCCCAGGCGGGCCAGCACGGGCAACTGCACATTCTGGAACACGGTCATCTGGGGAAAGATGGTGGTGATCTGAAAGGAACGGCTGATCCCCTTGCCTACCCGCTCGTGCGGGGGGAGATGGGTGATCTCCTCCCCCTGGAAGAGGATGCGACCCGCATCACAGGGGAGATTGCCGCTGAGCAGGTTGATCAGGGTGGTCTTCCCGGCCCCGTTCGGCCCGATGATGGAGGTGAGCACCCCGGCATCGAAGCTTAAGCTGACCCCATTGACGGCCACAAAGTGGTCGAAACGCTTAACCAAACCTTCTGCCCGCAGCAGCTCAGCCATCACCCCTCCTCTTCTCCGCAGAGAACCCCAGCAGCGGGAACAGGTAATCCTGGAAGACACTGACCACCCCACCGCGAAAGCCGAGTACCAGGATGAGGACGATGATCCCCAACACCATCATCCAGTACCCGGTAAAGCGCACGATGATCTCCTTGATGATGTAAAAGAGAAAGGCTCCCACTATGGGACCGGCAAAGCTGTGCACCCCACCGAGCAGCGTGGCCAGCACCGGTTCTGCGGAAAAGGTCCAGTGCGCCATCTCCGGGGTGGCCGACCGTCCCAGGGGAGCCATCAGGGCCCCGGCCAGGCCGGCAGAGAGCCCGGAGATGAGAAAGGCGATGAGACGAAACTTGCGGACAGAGAGCCCGCTAAAGGCCACCCGCGTTTCGCTATCCCGGATACACTGCAGGGTGAGTCCCAGGGAAGAGTTCACCACCCGCCACAAGGCGAAGATGCCGAGGAAGACGAGGAGGAGGACAAAATAGTAGAAGCGGGTGAGATCGCTCATGTCCAGGGAGAAGAGCCCGGGAATCTCCAGGGGAGCACGGGGAACCCCTACCAGCCCATCATCCCCACCGGTCACGGACCGCCATTTCCAGATGATGGAATGGATCATCATGCCAAAGGCCAGGGTCAGCATGGCAAAGTAGATGCGCGTATGGCGGACACAGAGGTAGCCGAGGACCAGGGAGACCAGGCCGGCAGCCAGGATCCCACCGATGACCCCAGGCAGCAGCGAGGGGGTGGCCAGCAGGATCTTGGCACACACGTACCCGCCTACGGCAAAGAAACCGGCATGCCCAAAGGAGAGGAGACCGGTGTACCCGAAGAGGAGGTTGAACCCGACGGCAAACAGGGACAGGATCAGCATGTTGCCGGTGAGCCAGGTGATATAGTCCCCGAACACCGGGATCACCAGGAGCACGACGATCACTCCTACCAGGGCCAGAGAGGAGAGGAACCGTTGCATAGATCTATCTCCCTCCTAAGAGCCCCTGCGGCCGGAAGAGCAGGACCAGGGCCATAATCAGGTAGATCATGAAGAGGTCGGCTACCGGGAAAAGAAGCACCCCATAGGACTTGATCAGCCCGACGATCAGCGCTCCCAGAAAGGCTCCCGGCAGGTTTCCCAACCCCCCGATGACGGTGATGATAAAGGCATCCACGATGACCGAGGTGCCTACCCCCGGGGCAACCACCCGCACCGGGGTGCCCAGGGCTCCCCCCAGCGCGGCCAGCAGGGCGGCAAAGGCAAAGACCATGGTGAACAGGGAAGGGATGTTCACCCCGATGGCGCTGGCCATCTCCCGGTCCGAGGCCGAAGCGCGTACCGTGTCCCCCCAGCTCGTCTTCTCCAGTAGTCCCCACAGGAGGAGGGCCATGGCCACCCCCACCCCGATGATGAAGAG
>RFHZ01000613.1 GCA_003696125.1 Nitrospinota bacterium | reverse complement strand
GTGCAAAAGGGTGAGTAATAGTTACTTATACTTAAAAGCAGATAATCTATTGATTTCCCAATCCTTTCTCGTTATATTGTTGCTAGGGATTCCCCCTTCCTGGCTTCGGATACGCGGTGGTGAAGCGACAGGTGCTTAACGCTCTTTCGAGAGGAAGAAGCGATGGAAAGAGGCATCACCACAACCGGTTATCGCTGGTTCCTTCTCCTCTGCTGTTTGTTCCTCGTTTCCTGCGGCTCGCAAAAACCGTACCGTGTCCAGTACGGTCTGGCTTCCTGGTACGGAGACGAAGACCATGGTCAACCCACGGCCAGTGGAGAGATCTATAACCAGTATGCCCTGACCGCAGCCCATCGCACCCTCCCTTTTGGTACCCGGGTCAGGGTGACCAACCTGCGGAACCATCGCGACGTCGTCGTGCGTATCAACGACCGGGGTCCCTTTGTGCGCGGCCGCATCATCGATCTCTCCTATGCCGCTGCCAAGAAGATCGACCTGTTAGCCACCGGCGTGGAGCAGGTACGGCTGGAGGTGCTCTCCGGAGACGGTGACCTCCCCTCTGCCCCCTCCCCCAGGGAAGACTCCGGGCCTTATAGCGTCCAGGTAGGTGCCTTTCGCCAGAAAGAGAATGCCGAACACCTGCAGAAGATGCTTGCTCCCCGTTACCGCGCCGTCTATGTTGTCCGCAGCGGTCTCCCCTGGCGACGGCTCTACCGGGTACGGATCGGCCCTTTTGCTGACCGTGAACAGGCTCTAGAGATCAGTGATCGCCTCGCTCGCGAAGGCTACCGGCCTTTTGTGACCCGGGGTACAGACTGAGTTCTCCGGTCTTTGTTGCCCATCCGAAGGCCCCGCCGGGAAGCGCTCCCACAGGAGCTGCTCTATTCTCTTCACCAGGGGAGGGAGCGTGCTGGCATCTACCGCCGAGATGGCGATCGCCCCATAGAGGCGGCAGAGGTTTTCCACTGTACCCGGATCTACCTTGTCTATCTTGTTGAAAACGAGGAGGCGAGGGGTCTGTTCCAGATGCAACTCCTGTAAGATCTTCTCCACACTCAGGATGTGCTCTTCATAGTACGGGCTGCTGATATCCACCACCTGGAGCAGGAGATCGGCGTACTGGAGCTCTTCCAGGGTCGCCCGGAAGGCGGCGATCAGGTCGCGCGGCAGGTCGCGGATAAATCCGACCGTATCGGTGATAATGACCTCTCTGTCCTGCGGGAAGCGCAAGCGCCGGCTGGTCGGATCCAGGGTGGCAAAGGGCCGGTCTTCGGCCAGCACCTGACTGTGGGTCAGGGTATTGAGAAGAGTCGATTTCCCGGCATTGGTGTACCCGATGATGGAGATGATGGGCATCCCTTTGCGCAGGCGCCTGGCTCGACGCTGCTGCCGGGCCCGGCTGATATCTTTGATCGCTCTTTCAAGCTGGTGGATGCGGTCACGGACGCGTCGTCGATCGATCTCCAGCTTGGTCTCTCCCGGTCCGCGCCCACCGATCCCTCCGGCGAGACGCGACATGGCCTTGTCTTGTTTGACCAGGCGGGGCAGCAGGTATTTGAGCTGGGCCAGTTCGACCTGGAGCTTTCCTTCCCGGCTATGGGCACGCTGGGCAAAGATATCCAGGATGAGCTGGGTGCGATCGATGATCTTCAACTCGGTCACGTTGGAAATGGAGCGGACCTGGGCCGGGGTGAGTTCCTGATCGAAGATGAGCATGTCGGCACCGAGCTGCAGGCTGCGAATCACGATCTCACTCAGTTTCCCTCGACCGAGGACAAAGCGGGGATCGATGGAGGGACGCCGCTGGATGATCGTATCCAGCACCAGCACCCCGTTTCCGACCGCCAGTTCGCGGAGCTCGGCCATGGAATCCTCGGCGAGGAACTTCCCTCCGGTCGTTACACTGACCAGGATGGCGCGATCACGCCGGTCACCAACCGTCCGTGCCCCCTGCACCCGGGCAAATTCTTCTTCCAGCGACTGGATCAGGTGATGGAAATCGAGGTGCCATTGACTCAGATGCACCGGAGGAAGGAGTTCCCAGTTTTTCCCCTCAGCATTGTCTGGCAGGAGATGGGCGGCATGCACAAGCCCAGGAAGCCCGTTCTCCTCGACTTCCAGGGCAACCATTAGATCCAGGCGGAGGAGGGCCAGATCGACCAGATCATCTCGCGTGAGCGCTTCATGGCGCAGATGAGTGTGGACACAACGAAGCCCACGCAGCCGGCTCTGTCCCACCCGGAAGCGCTCGAGTTCCGGGATGAAGATCCCCTTGGCATCCCCCAGCAGGACGTAATCGATGTTCCCTTTTCTATCGACCAGGATGCCGATCTGTTTCTTTAATTCAGCAGAAAGGGTGGTAAGATAACGGGCAAGCTCTGCGGTAATAACCTGGGTAGGAGGAATCTTGCGGCGATAAATACGTTCAAGACTCTTCAGTTGACTGGCTTTTAAACCGGAGATGTTGCCGTGAACTTTTTTAATAACCTATCCCTCCTCTCTGATGAGTAACGAGTAATGAGTGATGAGGTAGGGGCGCAGCGCGCTGCACCCCTACCAGACGTCTGGTGCCTCTGTGCCTGCTGTCCTGTACCTTAATTGTAACGAAGGCTGTATACAAAATCAACGTGTACCCATCCCCCTTCTCCTTTTCTCCCCAGCCGAAGAGAGGGCCTGGATCTTCTCCAGCGTATCGGTATAGATCTCCGCCTTCCCCGGGTCGAGGAGCAGGGCTTTGCGGGCCAGGTGTTCGGCCTCCTCCAGCTTCTCTCCCCGGGTATAGTAGAGCCAGGCGAGATTGTTGTACGCCTCGGCCAGGTCTGGGTCCTGGTCGATCGCCTTTTGGTAATAGCGTTCGGCCTGACTCCACTCCTGCTGCCGGAAGGCGACATTGCCCAGGTAGAGATAGGCCCGGGGAAGCTCCTTGGCCGCCAGCTTGTATTCCTGTATCGCTGCGGCAAACTCCCCCTGCTCCTCGTAAGCAACCCCCAGGTTCAGATGCTCTTCTGGGGTCAGGGTATCCTGCAACACAACGAGGCGAGGCAATGTACATCCTCCCAAAAGACAGAGGAGACCGAGATACAGGTAGCGACGATACCTAGACATCATTTTGCTTCGGTGTAATGAGCAGGGTCCAGAGATCCGCTCTCTTCCACGACCGGTAGAAACGCTCCCGGGAGAGCCACCGTAACCGCTCCTGGCCCGAGTTGACAATGAACCCGTCTTTTGTGTACCCGACCACGACCAGGAAGTGATAGCGGGGATAGAGCCAGAAGCCGTTATCGACCAGGACGATCAGCGGGTATCCCTGGTCGATACGGCGGGTCAGGTCAGAGAGACTCCCCTGGTATTGGCGCACCTGGAGTCCTTGCCGCCGGGCATAGAGGGCCATGTCGAGGGTCAGGGTTCCCCGGGCAGAGGGACTGTAGATGGCTGAGGCGATCTCCTGCGGGGAGATCTGAAGGCCCCAGTATTGGAGAACCCCGGCCAGGGCTGCCGGACCACACTGATCCGTCTCTTGGGGGAAGAAGGGAACATCCCGGATCAGGTGGGCTGCGGGGTACGGCACCATTTCCACCCGGGGAGAGGCGCATGCAGCCAGCAAGAACAGGAAGAGAAGTCCGCCTGACACCCGATAGCTCATCTCTACAGCCAGCCCCTTCATTTGGTCACGATGACCCGACGACCGGTCAAAAGCAGGATGAGGAGGACCAGGGTGACGATGAGCAGGATCAGGATGGCGACTTCCAGTCCTCCCCCTCCCACCTTCAATTCGTCCAGATGACGGGCGAGCTGATGAAGCTGTTGATCGTTTAGCTGCTGAAGACGTGCCTGGATCTCTTCTGGAGTAAAACCGAGTTGCTTCAGGCGTTCTCGCACCATCTTCATCTCCAGCACCTGCCGAATCGTCTCCAGGTCCTGCAGGCGATCGACAGGAGGGGAGGGGAGGATCTGGGAAGGGACAAACCCTGCTTCCACCCTGGGTATCAGGCCCACGAGACACATCGTGATTATGAGGCACCACGCAACACCTGGGAAGAGTACCCTCATCATCTGTCACTCCTCTCACTCCCTTACCAAAGGCGTCTTCTCGGTTATTTTGAGCCCCGCAGGCGTGGATCGAGCAGATCACGCATCGCATCACCCAACATGTTAAAGGCAAAGACGGTTATCCCCAGGGCAAACCCCGGCCAGATGGCCAGCCAGGGGGCCCGGTACATATAGGTGATCCCGGTCCCGGAGAGCATGCCCCCCCAGGTGGGAAAGGGGGGAGGAATGCCAAAGCCTAAAAAGGAGAGGGAAGCTTCTCCCAAAATGTATCCCCCGATACGCGTCGTCCCCAGGATGATAACCGGAGCCACCGCATTGGGGAGGATCTGGAGGAACATGATACGGAACGTCGAGGCCCCCATGGCGCGGGCAGCTTCCACATAGGGATTCTGCTTGAGGGAGAGGACCTCCCCCCGCACCACCCGTGAATTCCAGATGAGAGAGATCAGGGAGAGGGCCAGGATCACGTTGAGCATCCCTGGTCCGAAAACGGCCATGAAGGTGAGGACAAAGACCAGGTCAGGGATGGCCATAAAGGCGTCGACCAGCCGTTGCAGGGCCGCATCGATTTTCCCCCCGAAATAGCCGGAGATGAGGCCGAGCAGGACGGCACCGGTGATGGAGATAGCCACGCAGGCAAAACCGACGGTCAGGGAGATGCGGGCACCGTACAACACCCGGCTGAACACGTCGCGACCGAGCTGATCTGTGCCCAAAAAGTGCTTCCGGCTGTACCCCTCCAGCGCCTCGCTCAGGTTTTGCTCGCTAAAGCCGTACGGGGCCAGGTAGTCGGCAAAGAGGGCGACCAGGACCAGGACCAGGATGATCACGGCTCCCAGGGCACCGAGCGGTTTTTCGGTAAAGAGACGACGCAGAAAAGCGGTCTTACCGATACCGGATTCTGGGGTCAAGCCACGCATAGCTCAAATCTACCAGGAAGTTGATGAGTACAACACAGAAAGCGATAAACACGACCAGTCCTTGTAACATCGGATAATCCCGGTCGATGACCACCTCGACCACGTATTTCCCAATGCCGGGCAATCCCCAGATGGTCTCGATCAATACAAGCCCGGAAACGGCCCAGGCTGCCTGCAGTCCGATGATGGTCATGACCGAGATGAAGGCGTTTTTCAGGGCATGCCGGTAGACCACCGTCTTTTCCGCCAGCCCCTTGGCCCAGGCGGTACGGATATAGTCCTCCCGCAACACCTCCAGCATGGTGGCCCGGGTCATACGAGCCACCGGGGCCCCGATGTAAAAGGCAAAGACCGTGGCCGGGACGATCACCTGCTTCAGATTGGCCCAGAGATCCTCGGTGAGCGGGGAGTAGATCGGATCAGGACTCCAGTTCAGGTAGATGGAGGCAAAGACCAGCACCAGGATGCTCGACCAGAAATAGGGGATGGAGAGGCCACCGATGGCAATGGTCCGCAAGATATAGTCGAGAGCCGAATCTTGCCGCACCGCCGAGACAACACCGACCAGCAGTCCCCACACGGTGGAGAGGAGAACGGTTAAGACGGCCAGTTCCAGGGTGACCGGGAAGCGGTGACTGATCTCTTCCAGCACGCTGCGGCGACTCCACATCGATTCCCCAAAGTTCCCGTGGAAGATGCCCTGCATCCACTGCAGGTACTGGACATAGATCGGCTTGGTCAGCCCGAGTCGTTCCCGGATCTTCTCCGCATCCATGCCGAACGTCCCCCCACGCTGGTCGGCCAGAAGATCGACCATGTCTCCGGGAACAAACCGGATGAGACTGAAGATGATGATGCTGACCAGCAGCAGCGTGGGGAAGATCAGCAGCGCACGTTTAATCAGGTAGTCCCGCAACGGTTACTCCTCGATCCAGGCCATCATCAACGGATGCCCATTGTCGAAAGAGTCATGGTAGACATAGTTTTTCAGGCGAGGATTCATCCCCAGGAAATAGAGCCGGGCCGGAGCGGCAATGGCATACGCCTGGCAGGCGAGATGCTTGGCCGCCTCTTGCGCCAGCTTGACCCGCTTCTCCGGGTTCACTTCGGACGACTCGGCATCCAGGATCCGGTCGAATTCCGGGTCCTCATAGCCAAAGTAGCGCTTACCATTAAACTTGGAGTGAAACGGCGTGAGGAGCCAGTCATCCGGATCGTAGCCATACCCGAGGAAGGTATAGGCCATGTGATCGAATTTTCCATCCCGCCACACCGGGATAAAGG
>RFHZ01000612.1 GCA_003696125.1 Nitrospinota bacterium | reverse complement strand
GAGCAAGGCCGGAACGATCATCTCTGCCATTCCGGCCCAGTCGGTGATCCTGCGTACCCTGGAACTCCCCTTCAGCGACGAGCGGAAGATTCGCGAGGTGATTCGTTACGAGCTCGAGCCCCACATCCCCTACCCGGTGGAAGAGGTGATCGTCGATTTCTGCATATTGGAACGCCAGGAGAGGGGAGCCAAAGTACTGGTGGCCGCCGTTTCCAAGGAAGTGGTGGCCGACCACCTCTCCCTGTTGCAAGAAGCAGGGATCGAGCCGGAGATCGTGGACCTGGAGCTCTTCGGCGACCTGAATACCTACTTCGCCCTCTACCCTTCAGAGAAGGGAGAGGAGGTGGTCGGGCTGGTCAACGTGGGGGCGAGCAAGACCACCTTGAAGGTGGTACAGGGGAAGAGACTCCTCCTGGCCCGTAGCATCTCTAAGGGGGGGAATTTCATCACCGAAGCGATCCAGAAGAAGCTTCACCTCTCCTTTGCCGAGGCAGAAGAGAAAAAGCTCACCGAGGGAGAGACGGCAGAAGTCTTTGCCGTGATCCAGACGGCACTGGCCACCCTGGCCAAGGAGCTCGAGTATACCTTCTTCTCTTATATGGCCAGGGCAGGAGAGGAAAGAGAGCTCCAGGCCATTGTGCTGAGCGGGGGAGGGGCCCGTACCCCTGGGATCAGCGAGTTCTTCTCCCAGCACTTTGAGGTCCCGGTACATCGCATAGGGAAGGAGGAACGCCTGACCGCCCTCTTCCCCCAGATCCCACCCCTCTCCTCCTCTTTCACCGTAGGACTGGGGCTGGCCCTGCGCGGGCTGAACCGGTCGGCACAGGGGATGAACCTGCGCCAGGAGGAGTTTTCCTTCCGCAAGAGCTACGAGGAGATCAAAGGACACCTGATCTTTGCCGGTATCGTCCTGCTGCTGATCCTGGGCCTGCACCTGGGGACGTTTTACTATCGCCTGGGACAGAAAGAGGAGCGCTACCAGCAGATCCGCTCTCAGATCCACGCCGTCTTCCGGGAGACCTTTCCCCAAACCAGGGTGGTGGACCCGATTCAGCAGGCAAAGCAGAAGATCCAGGAAGGGAAGAACAAGTTGAAAGCCTTTGGAGGGATTACCGGTGCGCAACTCTCCTCCCTCGAGATCTTACGGGAGTTGAGTGAGAAGATTCCTCCCACCATCAAAGTCGATGTCTTCGATCTGCTCATCAGCACGGAGAGTATCAGCATGAGCGGGAAGACCGACTCCTTTGACAGTGTGGACAATCTGAAGAAGAACCTGGAGACGTCCGACTATTTTGAGAGTGTCAAGGTGACCAATGCCAAGGTCGGTCTGGATGAGGATACCGTCGAGTTCAAGCTGTTGATCATTCTGCAGAAGTCTTAAGTAAGTATGACTAACAGTTTGAACACTTTTTTGCCCCACGAACTTCGCGCTGTCTACAAGTTTACACCGCCGAGGACGCCGAGTCCGCAGAGCGTTTTTGCTTATGTATCCCGGCGTTCTCTGCGGGCTCGGCGGTAAAAAGTTTTTCCGGTCACGCATGGCCTGAAGATGGCTCAAAGTGCAAAAGGGTGAGAATAGATACTTAGGAGGAAGGTATGCAGCTTGCCCCCCGCGAGAAGATGATGGTCATAGGCGGAGGAATCGTTATCCTCGCCCTGCTCTTCTACCTCTTTGTCCTGGCTCCGGCCATGGAGCGGATGCAGGTTCTCGACCGCCTCATTCAGGCTGCAGAGCAGGAGCTGCAGGAGATGAAGATGCTGCAGAACACCTATCGCGCCCAGCAGCAGGTCTTAAACGATATCAATGCCCGCCTGTCAAAGCGGCAGAAGAACTTTGCCATCTTCTCCTTTTTGGAAGACCTGGCCCGCCGCTCCGGCCTCAAGAATAACATCGTCTATATGAAACCATCGGTGACCACACCGAGTGAGTTCTACCGTGAATC
Organism: Nitrospinota bacterium; assembly: GCA_003696125.1. GTDB lineage: Bacteria > Tectomicrobia > Entotheonellia > J063 > J063 > J063. The sequence goes on along the minus strand of RFHZ01000612.1, from coordinate 4,380 downwards.
CTCGGTCGAGCTCAAAGTGGAAGGGGTCACGCTCAAACAGCTCATCCAGTACCTCTACCAGATAGAGAGCTCCCCCCACCTCCTCAAGATCCGCCGGCTCCATATCAAACCCCGCTCCAGCAACCGCAATCTCCTGGACGTCACCTTCCAGGTCTCCACCTTCTACCTGATATGAGCTGCCCGTTCAGGCTGTACTGCCGGCCATGCGGGCAGCCAGACGGGCTGCGGCCTGAAAAGCGCCGGGATGAGCTATCCCTTTTCCCACGATATCGAAGGCGGTACCATGAGCCGGAGTGGTCACCGGGATGGAGAGCCCTCCGGAAACAGTTACTCCCTGCTCAAACCCGAGCAGCTTGATGGCGATCTGCCCCTGATCGTGATACATGGTCACCACCCCCTGGAAATCTCCCCGTCGGGCCCGGACAAAGATGGTATCTGCCGGGAAGGGACCCTGCGCATCGATCCCCAGTTCCCGTGCCCTCTCGATGGCCGGGGCGATTATCTCACTCTCCTCGTTACCAAAGAGTCCATGCTCCCCACCATGCGGGTTGAGCGCGGCCACACCGATGCGGGGAGGAGTTATCCTTGCCTGGAGGAGGACTTGATGGAGCAGGCGGATGGCCTGGAGGACACGTTCCGGGTGTAACAGGGCAGCCACCTCACGCAGGGGGACATGCGAGGTGACGCGGGTAGTAAAGAGCTGGTCCATCACATTCACCTCCCCCACCTCGCTCTCCTGGAGCCAGCTGGCGATGAGTCGCAGTTCATCCCCGTACGGATTGCCCGCCTGTTTGAGGGCTTCCTTGTTCAGAGGGGCGTAGACTACGGCAGCAACAAGCCCCTTTTGGGCCAGGGTGATCCCGGTCTGCAGCATCTGCATGGCCAGACAACCGGCAGCCTTGCTGACCTTTCCCAGCGGAATCTCCTGGTACGGCCATCCTGCATCGATGAGCGGGATGGCATCGGCCGGGAGCTGGGCAAGCTGCTCTGGCCGGCATGGGGTGATCTGCTGGGTAACCTGGGCGATCCGTAGCCCTCGTTCCAGCAGCCAGCCGGGCCCGACGATGACCGGCCGGCACATCGCTCTCAGTTCAGGATTGACCAGGCTCTGGGCCACGATCTCTGCTCCGATTCCGGCAGGGTCACCAAGGACCCAGGCGACATCTGGGCGTTGGGTTGGCATGTTCTCTACCTCCTTCCGTAAGTCCTGGCCTCACAGACATACCACGCTCTTCTGCCTATTTTGCCTGTTGAGGCCTGAAAAGGCAAGGGGTGATCATTACCGATTCTGATGAAAGTTGAGTACAATAAGAAATAGAGAGGTGGCTGAACAGATGAAGGAGGTTTTTGCCTCATCCGTGTGGATGCGAGATGCAAGAGCAGCGGTTTCGACTTCTACGGTATTTCTCTCTTACCAGCCTGGTCATCATCCTGGTCGTGTCCCTCGCCTTGGGGATCTTCTACCGCCAGGTGCTGTTCTCGCATCTCATCACCGTTGAGGAGAGCAAGAATGTCACCCTGACCCAGGCCTTTACCAACTCGCTCTGGCCCCAGTTCATCGCCTTTGTCAATACCGCCTCCGGCCTGAGCAGGGACGAATTGCGGGCTCATCCCCAAACAGAGCAGCTCCGCCAGGCGATCCTCTCTCTGACGCAGGGACTCTCCGTGGTCCGGGTAAAGATCTACAACCTGGATGGCTTAACCGTCTTCTCTACCCAGGCCAGCCAGATCGGAGAGGATAAGAGCCAGAACCCCGCCTTTCAGGCTGCCCGGAGCGGCAAGGTGACCGGTTATCTGGTCTATCGAAACCAGCGGAACGATTTCGAAGGGACGATCGAAAAACGGAACGTCCTCTCCAGCTATATCCCGATTCGACGTGGAGGACAGGACGGGCCGATCGAAGGGGTGGTGGAGCTGTACAGCGATGTGACTCCCCTGGTGCAGAGGATGGCGAGGACGCAAAAGACGGTGATTTTGGGGGTTCTTCTCTGTCTCTCTTCCCTCTACGTGGTGCTCTTTTTCATCGTCAGGCATGCGGACCACCTCATCCAAGACCAATACCGGGCCTTACAGGCGGCTCGTGATGAACTGGAACGGCGTGTAGAGGAACGCACGGCTGCCCTGGTACAGGCCAATAAGCAGTTGGAACTGGAGATTGCCGAACGCAAGGCGATGGAAGAGGAGTTGAAGACGCTGGTCACCAGACTGGAATGTAGCAATCGGGAACTGGAGGATTTTGCCTACGTGGCTTCCCATGATCTGCAGGAACCGCTTCGCAAAATCCAGGCCTTTGGGGATCGCCTGCAGATGAAATACGGACCGGTGCTGGATGCCCAGGGACGGGATTACCTGGAGCGGATGCAGAGGGCCGCACACCGGATGCAGATGTTCATCACCGATCTGCTTACCTTCTCCCGGGTCACCACCAAAGCGCAACCGTTCACCCCGGTCGATCTCAACCAGACCGTCCAGGCCGTCCTCTCCGATCTCGAGGTGCAGATCGAGCAGACAGGAGGACGGGTAGAAACAGGGGAACTACCGGTCATCGAGGCGGATCCGACCCAGATGCACCAGTTGCTACAAAACCTGATCAGTAATGCCTTGAAGTTTCGTCGAGAGGGGGAACGACCCGTGGTAAGAATCAGGGCAGAGCTCTCCGCGCAGCAGTGCCAACTGCGGATCGAAGACAACGGCATCGGCTTTGATGAGAGGTATCTTGACCGTATCTTCATGCCCTTTCAGCGTCTCCATGGCCGCGATCAATATGGGGGAACCGGCATCGGCCTGGCCGTCTGCCGTAAAATCGTGGAACGACACGGGGGCAGCATCACGGCAAACAGCGCTCCTGGACAGGGGGCTACCTTTATCGTGACCTTACCGGTCAAACAGGGTAGAGAGAGCTTATGAGCAAACAGTCATCACTGGTTGTGCTGCTGGCCGAAGATGATCCGGACGACCGCATGTTGATAGCAGAGGCCTGGGAAGAGAGCGGTCTGCGCCATCCTCTCCATATTGTCGAGCATGGAGAGGCGGTGATGGACTACCTGTACCGGCGGGGGCCTTATGCTGCCCTGCGCGAGATGCCGCTCCCCGGCCTGATCCTGCTTGACCTCAACATGCCGCGTAAGGATGGGTGGGAGGTGCTGAAGGAGATGAAAGCCGATCCGAGGCTACGACCCATCCCGGTCGTGGTGCTGACCACTTCGAAAGAAGAGGAGGATATCTATCGCTCTTACGACCTGGGAGTAAACTCCTTTATCGTAAAGCCGGTGACCTTTAATGCTCTCGTCCAGATGATACGGGGACTGGGGGCTTACTGGTTTGAGATGGCCAAAATACCCGTGGTGTGGTGTGGAGAATGAACGATGGAACCTTTCCCTATTCGCGTCCTCCTGGTAGAAGACGATGAGGATGACTATCTGCTGACACGAGAGCTGCTGGCAGAGGTTGGAACCCAGAGGTTCATCCTGGACTGGGTGACGACTTATGCCCAGGCGCTGGAGTGGATGATCCAGAACCGGCATGATGTCTATCTGCTCGATTATCGCCTGGGAGAGCATAATGGACTGGAGTTGTTACAGGAAGCCAAAAGACAGGGGTGTGAGGGGCCGATAATCCTGCTGACCGGCCAGGGGAGCTATGCGGTGGACATGGCCGGAATGCAGGCTGGGGCTGCCGATTATCTGGTCAAGGGCCAGATCAACGCCTCCCTGCTCGAACGGTCTATCCGCTATGCCATCGAGCGTAAACGGGCAGAAGAGGAGCGACAGCGCCTGCAAAAGCAGCTCTGTCACGTGCAGAAGATGGAATCGATCCGCCGGCTGGCCAGCGGCATTGCACACGACTTTAACAATGTGCTGACCATGATCATGAATGCGGTCGGGCTCCTCCAGATCCGGGTGGGGAATAACCCCCAGATCCTGCCCTACTTGAATATCGTCTCCTCGGCAGCTTTGCGCGGGGCAGACATTGCCAGACAGCTCTTCCTGTTTGCCCCTTTAGACGAGCTAAAGCTTTCTCCCCTTTCCCTGACCCAGGTCATCCGCAACGGGTGCCGTCTCCTGGCCCATTCCCTGCCTCGCTCCATTACCCTGCAGACCGAGATCCCTCCTCATGATATCATGATACAGGGACATCGCGAATACCTGCAGCAGGTGTTGCTCCATCTGGTCCAGAATGCCCAGGAGGCCATGCCGGCCGGAGGGGTATTGACCGTACGCCTGACCACGGTACCGGCAGAGGCCATCCGGCCGTTTCCTCCTGATCTCCCCGCTGCTCCAGGATATGCGGTGCTCTCTCTCACCGATACCGGTGTGGGGATGGATGCAGAGACCCAGCAGCGGGCATTTGAACCGTTCTTCTCCACCAAGCCTCGTGAAG
>RFHZ01000611.1 GCA_003696125.1 Nitrospinota bacterium | reverse complement strand
GATGTGTATAAGAGACAGCCTAACCCTTTCGCACTTTGAGTCATCTTAAGGCCATGCGTGACCGGAAAGATTTTACCGCCGAGCCCGCAGAGAACGCAGAGATACATAAGCAAAAATGCTCTGCGTGGTCGACGGTGCAGACTGTAGCACGGGTGTCTTGACGCTCAAGATCTCGTAGCGGTATGTGTATAACCTATAACCCGACTCTCTTTATACACAAAGGAGGGCGTATGAGGAACTACACAGATCGGCAGAAGCAGCGTTTTCCCCTCACCCGGCGGCAATTCCTCCAGGCCGCCCCTGCGCTCACCGGCCTGACCCTGGCCAGCTTCGCCTCCCTGCAGGCTCCCACTGCGCTCTGGGCTGCGGAAACCCCGACACCGGGGGGAACCCTGCGGCATATCGGGCCGCAGCAACCGATGTTCGACATCCATGCCACGGTCAGCTATGCCACCCAACTGGTCAACAGCCTGGTGCTCGGAAAACTGGTCCGTTTTGCCATGGGTCCAGGAGTCGATCCCGCCGACTTCACCCTGGAACCGGATCTGGCCGAGCGCTGGGAGACCTCACCCGACGGTCTCACCCATACCTTCTACCTCCGTCGCGGTGTCCGCTGGGAGGATCGACCACCGGTCAACGGTCGCGAGCTGGTGGCAGACGACGTGAAGTATTCCTTTGAACGTGCCCTGGCCATGTCCGGCTATGCGCGCCTGCTGGGAAAGATTGAGAAGATCGAGACCCCGGACAGGTACACGGTCAGGATCCACCATGCCGAACCCTTTGCCCCCTTCCGCCATAACCTGGCCGAGGTGTGGACGAGCATCGTGGCTCACGAGGTGGAGGAGAAGTACGGTGACTTCAAGAGTGCCGATGCGGTACGGGGTATCGGTCCCTTCATGCTGCAGAAGTACGAACCAGGGGTCAAGAGCACCTTTGTGAAGAATCCCAATTACTGGCGCAAGGGACTCCCCTATCTGGACAGCATCGAGTGGATCTATCTCAAGGATAAAGGGACCATCCTCTCCCTTTTCCGTGCCGGTAAAGTCGATATCCCGTACTACGATGCCCGCATCGGACGGGCCGATGTCCCCAGCTTCCGCCAGACCAATCCCAACTACCACATCGTCTTCTGGCCCTGGCTTGCCGTGCGCACCCTGGCCTTCCGCCTGGATAAAAAGGGCGCGCCCTGGACCGACGTGCGGGTACGGCGTGCCATGTCCATGGCCATCGATCGAAAACGCTGGGTAGAGGCACTCCTGGAAGGTGAAGGGTGGACCGATCCCGGTCCGGTGCCAGCGCCCATGAAGGAGTGGAAGCTCCCTACCGACCAGCTCGGCCCGGGAAAGAAATATCTCGAGTATAACCCGAAAGAGGCGAAACGGCTCCTGGCCGAAGCCGGGTACCCGAACGGGTTTAAGGCAAAGGTCACCAACTTCCCGGGGTACGGTCCCGAGTACGTGGAAGACCTGCAGCTTCTGGTGCGTTACCTGAAAGACATCGGGATCGAGCTGGAGATCGTCAACGAGGAGTACGGCAAGTACATCTCCGGTTCCTTCCTGGGCAAGTACGAAGACATGACCTGGGGACCTTCCAGCGTCTTCACCGAGGTCGATTCCTATCTCTACTTCTTCTTCAAGTCCGGGGAGAAGGCCAACCGGAGTCACGTGAACGATCCCAAGCTGGATGAACTCGTCCTGGCCCAGCGGCGCACGCTGGATAAGGCCAAACGCAAGGAGATCATCGACGAGATCCAGCGGTACGCGGCCGAGCAGGTCTACTATATCTACACCCCCTATCCCAAGAACATCGCGGCCTGGCCTCCCTGGGTCAAGGGCTACTGGCCCAAGAACTCCTTTGACCGGGGCACCCAGTTGCAGCGGGTCTGGATCGATCAGTCGGCACGGTAGGGGGGACAATGCACCGGTACCTGGCCAAGCGACTGCTACTGCTCATTCCCACCCTCTTTCTGGTGACCGTGTTCGTCTTCTCCATGGTACGCCTCATTCCCGGGGATGTGGTGCAGATGATGCTGGAGCAGTACCAGTACGCCAAGGATGTGGCCGAGTTGCGACACAAGCTGGGGCTGGATCAGCCGATCTACCTCCAGTACGTGACCTGGATCGGTAAGCTGCTGCAGGGAGACTTTGGGGTCTCCCTCTGGACCAAACGCACGGCGGTAGAAGAGCTGGCGACCCGTTTTCCGGTGACCCTGGAGCTCTCCTTTCTCTCCATCCTCTTCTCCCTCCTGATCTCGCTGCCTACCGGGGTGGTAGCCGCCGTGCGCCAGGATACCTTTCTCGACTATCTCTGCCGCTCCCTGACCATCGTGGCCCTCTCAATTCCCGGCTTCTGGCTGGCCACCCTCATGCTGGTCTTCCCCTCCTACTGGTTTCACTGGGCACCCGCCATCGGTGACTTTACCCCCTTTCGTGCCGATCCCCTGGGACACCTGGCCCAGTTCATCCTCCCCGGGATCGCCCTGGGCCTCTCCCAGTCCGGGGTGATCATGCGCATGACCCGCTCCATGATGCTCGAGGTGCTGCGCCAGGACTTCATCCGCACCGCCTGGGCCAAAGGACTCCCTGCCCAGCTCGTCATCTGCAAGCATACCCTCAAGAACGCCATGATTCCCATCATCGATGTGATCGGGATCCAGATGCCCTTCTACTTTGGCGGATCGATCATCATGGAACACATCTTCGGCCTGCCCGGTATGGGGAGCTTTGCCTTTGAGGTGATTTCGCGACGTGATTACCCGATGATCCAGGCGGTTACCCTCTTTGTGGCCCTGCTGATCGTGCTCACCAACCTGCTCATCGATGTGAGCTATGGGTACCTCGATCCCCGTATCCGCCACCAATAGGAGGAGATGGTGCAACGAGCTGAAGATACACCGGTAGAGGAGAGAGGCCGATCCACCTGGCTGGCTTTCGGCAAGAAGCTGGTGCGGGAAAAACCGCTGGGGATGGTGGGAGGAGCGATCATCTTCCTGATGGTCTTCCTGGCCGTCTTTGCCGATCTCGTTGCCCCGTACGGGTACGACGAGACCGATCTCTTTGCCCGCCTCCAACCACCCACACCGCAGCACTGGTTCGGTACCGACAACCTGGGGAGGGATACACTGACCCGGGTGATCTACGGGGCACGCGTCTCCATCTATGTCGGCCTTGCTGCGGTCGGGCTCGGCATCTTGGGTGCCACCATCGTCGGCATACTGAGCGGGTACTTCGGGGGATGGATCGATGCCGGGGTGCAGCGATTCGTGGATGCCTTCATGTGCTTCCCCTGGATGCTGATCGCCCTGACCATCATGGCCATTCTCGGTCCGGGCATGCTGAACGTCATCATCACCCTCGGCTTCCTCCTGGGGGTACGGGCTTCCCGGGTGGTGCGGGGTTCGGTCCTCATCGTCAAGGAGAACGAGTACGTGCAGGCCGCTCGTGCCCTGGGCGCCTCCCATCTCCGCATCATCTTCCGCTATATCCTCCCCAACATCATGGCTCCTATCATCGTCCTGGCTACGGTCAACCTCGGCTATGTCATCCTGGTCGAGGCGGCCCTGAGCTTTCTCGGCTTCGGGGTTCCCCCGCCCCGTCCCTCCTGGGGAGGGATGCTGAGCGGGGAAGGGCTCTGGCACATGTACCGGTCTCCCTGGCTGGCCATCTGGCCCGGCCTGGCCCTGAGCCTCACCGTGTTCGGGTTCAACATGTTTGGTGATGCGCTACGCGATCTGCTCGATCCACGACTCAAGCTCTAGGAGAGGTAAGCGATGCCACAGCTCTCCTCCACGGCTCCGGAGGGGCATGGTCTCCCTCTGAACGCTCACCTGCCGTGTCTGGCTGGGCGTCTGTTTCATCCAACAGTATCTCCCGCCACCTCAGCTTCGCCTCTTCGCCTGGCTGCACTCTGCGAAGGGCACTCCATGAAAGTGATAAGCGCTCAGGGAATTACTTGTTTGACATTCTTCTCTTTGACATGTATAATAAAAAATGCCTGATAAAGAGTAATGTGACAGCAAAATGGAGGAATATGCGATGATTGTCAGTAAGGTTGGACGGCGTGGGCAAATAACGATCCCCCGTCAGGTCCGCCGGTGGCTGAACCTGCGCGAGAAGGATCGCGTGGCCTTCATTCGTCGAGGGAACGAGATCGTCCTGCATCCTTTACCCCATACCTTGTTTGACCTCCGCGGGAGCGTTCCCGTGCCCACACCGCAAGATTTCACGGCCATCCGCCGGCGGGTAATAGAGGAACAGGCCCGAAAGGTCGCTGGCGGTGAAGGCTGAACGCATCTTTGCGGATACCAATCTGTTCCTGCGCTACCTGACCAACGATGTACCGGCCCAGGCAGATGCGGTGGAGCAACTCCTCCAGCGTGCGGCGACCGGGGAGATCCTCCTGGTGACCAACAGCCTGGTCATTGCCGAAATCGTGTGGACCCTGGAGTCCTTCTACGGGTTGACGCGGGAGGCGGTGAAGGAGAAGGTGCTGGCGATTCTGAACACCCCCGGCCTGGAGGTTGGCGATGGGG
>RFHZ01000610.1 GCA_003696125.1 Nitrospinota bacterium | reverse complement strand
GCAGGTGGGTAAAATGGGCTTGCCAATTCTCCTCTTGCCGTGCAGAATAGGAGGAGTGAGACGTCCAGAGGAGAGGCCAAGGGAAGACCTGCCAGAGAGAGGAGTAGGGTATGCAGATTACGAACATCCGTATCCGTCGTGTACAGGGAGTGATGGAGCAGCCAGAGCCTTTGTGGGAAGAGCGGCTGATCCGGCCGGTCGATCTCTATCCCGAGGATCAGGCGGTCGGTCCTGAATACTACAAGATGCCGGAGATCGCGCCGCATCGGTATGCGATCAGCACCTTTTTTCTCGAGCTGGACACGGATGAGGGGGTGACCGGCAGGGCCGGTCCGCTGCGGGAAGAGACGGCGTACCTGGTGCACAAGCTCCTGAAGCCGCTCCTGCTCCGGGCCGATCCTATCGCGAATGAGAAGCTGTGGGATCGCATGTACCGCACGGCGATTCATGGTCGGAAGGGGGAGGCGATGATGGCGATCAGTGCGGTCGATTGTGCCCTGTGGGATTTGCGCGGTAAGTGGCTCAACGTCCCGGTGTACAGGCTTCTCGGGGGGCCTACTCGAGAACGAATCCGGGTGTATGCCAGTGCCCTCGGCTATTCGCTCGATCCGGCTCTGGTGCGCGAGCGGGCGCAACGCCTGGTGGCAGAAGGTTATACGGCCATGAAGTGGTTCTTCCGCTGGGGACCGTGGAACGGTCGGGAAGGGATGCGTAAGAACCTCGAGCTGGCCAGTACCCTCCGGGAGGCGGTCGGCCCTGAAGTGGATATCATGCTGGATGCCTGGAGCAGTTGGGATGTGCCGTACGCCATTCAGATGGCCGAACAACTGGCCGCCTACGACATCTTCTGGCTGGAAGAGCCGGTCCTGGCCGATAAACTGGACAGTTATGCTGCCATCAGAGCGGTCAGCCCGATTCGTATCGCCGGGGGTGAGCATGAGTATACCCGCTGGGGATTCAAAGAGGTGATGGCCCTGAATGCCATGGATGTCTGGCAACCGGATATCTATTGGGCCGGTGGGATCAGTGAGCTACTCAAAATCTGTACCCTGGCCTCGGTGGCCGATGTCATCATCATCCCCCATGGCCATTCCACACCGGCCAATGCCCACCTCACCCTGTCTCAATCCCCTGCCCTCATCCCTATCCAGGAGTACCTGCTCAAATGGAATGAGATCCACCAGTTCTTCCTGAAACACCCGCTGAAGCCGGTCAATGGTTATCTTTCCCTTCCCGAACTCCCCGGGCTGGGGATGGAGCTGGATGAGGAGAAGATAGAGCAATCAGAGGAGATGCAGTGGCTTTAAAAAGGAGAGAACCTATGATCCCCAAACTTTACTACCGGCCTGGCTGAAGCTCCTGTAGCAAGACGAAAGAGTTGCTTTCGTCCTGGGGAGTGTGTTTTGAAGCCATCGATGTCGAAGCAGAACCGGCAGCGATGGACCTGTTACGTTCTCTGGGGGTCCCGCGTGTCCCCGCGGTGGTGGTGGGAGACCAGGTGGTACATGGCTGGAATCCCCGTAAGGTGGCGGCACTGGTAGGTATCGACTACATAGAGCCGGCCCATCTCTCCACAGACGAACTGCGGCAGCGTCTGGACAGGATGCTCGCTGCGGCTCAGGCCGCCATCCGTCAATTCCCTGCCGAGAGACTCCAGGAGAAGACACCGGGACGTAATCGGACGGTGCGCCAGCTCGGCTACCATATCTTCCGGCTGGCCCTGGCCCTGCGGGATGGGATAGAGGGGGGAGAGTACCCGGAGGCCTGGATCGACGAACAGGCGCCTCCCGAAATCGTGGATGGAGAAGATATCGCCCGTTATGGCCAGAGGGTACGTGCATGCCTCCAGAAGTGGTTTGGACAGGCCAGGTGGACGGGAGAGGTGCATACGTACTACGGTCCCCAGACCGCATACGAGCTGCTGGAACGGACGGTATGGCATGTGGCTCAACATGTGCGGCAGTTATCTGTCCTCCTGGAGCAGACGGGTATTCCCCCGAGCTTGCCTCTGAGCGAGGCCGACTGGCAGGGGCTCCCCCTGCCCCAGGAGATCTGGTAGGGGCGTTAGAAGTGGGTTAAGGCGGGCTTGCCGATCGGGAAGACGTTGAAGCCGATGGCAAAGAGCCGGTGGTGATCGAGGATGTTTCTCCCATCGAAGAGGAAGGCCGGCTGCACCATGGAGCGGTATATCTTTTCGTAATCGAGATGCCGGTAGAGGTCCCATTCGGTAAGCAGGGCAATGGCATGGCATCCCTGCGCCGCCTGGTAAGGATCTTCGATGTAGTGGATCTCTCCCTCGGCATCGGCCAGGTCGAGGCGAGCATTGGGCAAGGCTTTGGGGTCGGATACGACAACAATGGCCTGTTCTTCCAAGAGTTTCCTGGCGATGAAGATGGCCGGGCTCTCCCTGGTGTCACCGGTGTTGGCCTTGAAGGCAAAGCCAAAAAGGCAGATGCGCTTGCCGGCCAGGGTATTGAACATGGCATGGATCATCTTTTGGATGAAGCGCTGTTGCTGGTACTGGTTGATCTTGATCACCTGTTCCCAGTACTCGGCCACTTCGTCTAATCCGTAGTACTGGCAGATGTAGACCAGGTTCAGGATATCCTTCTTGAAGCAGGAACCGCCGAAGCCGACACTGGCATTGAGGAACTTATCCCCGATGCGGTGATCCATCCCTACGGCCCGGGCAACCTCACCGATATCCGCCTCGGTCTTTTCACACAGGGCAGAAATGGAGTTGATCGAGGAGACCCGCTGGGCCAGAAAGGCATTGGCCACCAGCTTCGACAACTCGCTACTCCAGATGTTGGAGGTGATGATCCGTTCCCGCGGGACCCAGTGGGCGTACAGCTCTACCAGCTCATCCCGGGCCTTCCGCCCCTCCTCTGTTTCGCGCGATCCGATGAGTACCCGGTCCGGATTCTCCAGATCGTTTATGGCCGACCCTTCGGCCAGGAATTCGGGGTTGGAGAGCACCTCGAAGTGGATTCCCGGCCGGGGAGAAGCGTTCAGGATCCGCTCCATGGCCAGGGCGGTCTTGACCGGTAAGGTACTCTTCTCCACGATGATCTTAGAGGAGTCGGCATGTTCGAGGATCTGGCGAGCGGTCTTCTCCCAGTACTGCAGGTCGGCGGCTCTTCCGGCTCCGATCCCGAAGAGTTTGGTCGGGGTATTGACGCTGACAAAGATGATCTCGGCCTCTTTGATGCCACGGGCAATGTCTGTGCTGAAGAAGAGGTTCTTCCCCCGTACCGCCTTGACGATCTCGTCCAGTCCCGGTTCATAGATGGGAAGCTGGTCCGAATTCCAGGCCGCAATGCGCTCCGGGTTGATATCGACAACGGTGACCTGGTAGCGTGGACACTTATAGGCGATCATGGCCATGGTCGGGCCACCTACATACCCGGCGCCGATACAGAGAATCCGTTTTTCAAAATGCATATCTCCCCCTGTACTAGTGTTTAGGGTTTACGCTTTTGTCTCTCTGGCTGAAAAGCCGGTACCAGACTGGTATAGTAACACGGTCAGATGTAGCCCATCACTCTGTGGTCTGCGAAGAACGGAACGACTCGGGCAGAGCAGGGAAAAGGATCTTTTCTCCCACCAGAATCCTGTTGGCATCTTCGATCTGAGGGTTTTGTTCTATGATCCACGCGATAAGGGCATCGTTGACAAATCCGTACACCTCGACCGCCAGCTTGCTCAGATAATCCCCCTCCTGTACCACCCGCGTAACCGGGAAAGAGGCCGGGGAGGGTGGTTTGCTCGACTCTGCTGCCAGGGACTCCGGCTCAGAGGGGGAGGAGGGGGGAGAGGAGGATGAGGCCTCGGTGGAAGCCAGAGCAGGGAAGCCGTCCCCGGCAGAGGTGTCTTTGAGAACAGGACGAATCGGTATCTCAGAGGGCCTTTGCGGCGAGGCCTGGTGTGCCGGGGAGGCGACTGGTGGTCCCCCCTCTTCCTGCACCGGATCGAGGGGTGCAGGCTGCTGTAGGGTCACCCGAGCCGGCTGCCCTGTGGGTTCGCTCCCCGGGAGGGAAGCCTCTTGCCGGGGAAGGGGTGAAGTGGGCATGGCCACCTTCTCTGGGGCCTCTTCTTCCCCTCCCTGCTCCCCTGCCTGCGAGGAGGGGGGGGAGACAGGAGGTAG
>RFHZ01000609.1 GCA_003696125.1 Nitrospinota bacterium | reverse complement strand
GGGTGATATAGAGTCCGGTGTCGCCACGTCGCTTTCCATCCAGCAGCCATTGCAGAGAGAGGATGGTTTTACCGGTTCCGGTTGCACCGACGACCAGGTAGGTGCGGTGGGGAATCAGGCCGCCATACAGAATCTCGTCCAGACCCGGGATCCCGGTCTGGATGCGGGCATCCTTCGCCATGGTCACACTCCTTACCTACCGGGGACAGGCCCCCTTAGGGGTGATGGGCAGCGAGGAGCTAGACGAGGAGCGAATCTCCGGTCGAGGCATCAAAGAAGTGGAGACGCTGCTCGTTGAAGGCAAAGGTGGTCACATCTCCGCGCTGCAACGGATTATCTGCATCGGTACGCACTTTACAGAGTATGGCATCCGAAAACTTCATCTGGAGGTAGAGATCCGAACCGACCGGTTCCCGCAACAGCACTTCTGCTTTCCCTATCGCCTCCTCTTCCGGCACCTGGATGCGGATATCCTTGGGCCGGATCCCGAGTTTCACGTTGCGCCGGGCATGGCGTGAGAGGGAGGGGAGGAGGGGAGAGGGGAGGGTATAGGTAAAGGCAGGAGAGTGAAACTGGAGGGTTTCCCCTTCCTGCCTCAGGACTCCGGGGAGGAAGTTCATGGCCGGGCTCCCGATGAAACCGGCCACAAACTCGTTTCGCGGGTGGTTGTACACCTCCTCTGGGGTGCCGACCTGCTGGATGCGGCCGCGGTTGAGGATGGTGATCCGATCCGACATGATCAGTGCCTCTTCCTGGTCATGGGTCACGTAGACGAAGGTCTTTTGCAGGTCGTAGTGGAGGTTTTTCAGTTCGGTACGCGTCGCCACCCGCAACTTGGCATCCAGGTTGCTCAACGGCTCGTCGAGCAGAAAGACGCGGGAGTCGCGTACAATCGCCCTTCCCAGGGCCACCCGCTGGCGCTGTCCCCCGCTCAGCTCACGTGGCTTGCGGTCGAGCAGGTCTTCGATCCCCAGCTTTTTGGCCACCACCGCCACCCGCTGCCGGATCTCTGTGGCCGGCACACCCCGCATCTGCAGGCCAAAGGCGATGTTCTTGAACACGGTCATGTGCGGGTAGAGGGCGTAGTTCTGAAACACCATGGAGACATCCCGCATCTCAGGGGGGAGATGCTCCACCTCTTCATCGTCGAAGAAGATCCGGCCGGCTGTCGGTTCTTCCAGCCCGGCAATCATGTTCAGGGTGGTCGATTTGCCGCAACCCGAGGGGCCAAGCAGGGTCATGAACTCCCGATCCTGGATCTCCAGGTTGAGGTTATCCACGGCCAGGACCTGGCCGAAACGCTTGGTGATATTTTCCAGCACAACTTTTGCCATAAGCCTTCCCTTTGTTCCTTATCCTTTGACCGCTCCCCCCACCAGACCCTGCACCACGAAGCGCTGGAAGATCAGGATCAGGAGGAGAGGAGGGAGCACGGCCAGCACTCCTCCGGCGGCAATCAGGGTAAACTCTGCCCCTACGTCAGAGGTAAAACTGGAAGCCAACACGGTTACCGTTTTTGTCTTGATGGTCGAAGTAAAGAGCAGGGCAAAGAGGAACTCTCCCCAGGAGAGCATGAAGGAGAAAATCCCGGCCGCGATCAGTCCCGGAACCGCGACCGGCATGAAGATCCGGATCAGGGCCTGCAGGCGGTTACAGCCATCGACCCGTGCCGCACGTTCCAGTTCCATGGGAATGGTCTGGAAATATCCTTTCAGGATCCAGATGGTAAAGGGGATGGTGAAGGTGGTATGGGCGAGGATGACTGCCAGGTGGGTATCGAGCAGGTTGTACGTCTTCATCACCACAAAGAAGGGGATCATGATGGCAACGGCCGGGACGCTGCGCGATCCCAGGTAGAAGAAGAGGAGGAACTGGCCACCCCGAAACTGGAGACGGGCCAGGGAATAGGCGGCCAGCGGGCCGAGGATCAGATTGATGAGGGTCACGCTGCTGGCGATGATGAAGCTGTTCCGCAGTCCATAGCGGTACATGCGGGCCACGGCGGCGCCGATATTCGCTTCCGATTTGCTGGGGAAGAAGTAGGCCAGGTAGCGATCCAGGGTCGGCTCTTCGGGAATCCAGTGGGGAGGAACCGAGATCGCCTCCCGCTCGTACATGAAGCTCGAGATTACCAGCCAGAGGAAAGGGGCGACGAGATAGAAGGCAGCCAGGAAAGCGCAGCAGTACAGGGCAACCCGCAGGAACAGTTTGCGATAGCGGAGAAAAAAGGTGGCTTTCTTCATCAGCAGCACTCTCCTCAGTGGCTATTGCGCGATCACCCCTCGTCGATAGAGGAGGCGGATATAAATAATGGCCAGCGACATGGTGATAAAAGTGATGATGTAAGAGTACGCGTTTCCGTGACCGAAGTCGTAATCCCCAAAGGCCACCGTGTACGTCTGCCAGGCGATGACAAACGTTGCCCGACCCGGCCCTCCGCCGGTAATGGTATAGATGATGTCGAAGACCCGGAAGGCGAGCATGGTCTGGTAGATCATGATGATCAGGATCGGGTGCAGGAGCCAGGGGATGGTAATATGCCGGAAGCGTTGCCATATGCCTGCCCCATCGACCATGGCCGCGCGGTACTGCTCCTCCGGGATCGCCTGCAGGGCGGAGAGGAGGATGATGGCAGCAAAGGGGGTATTATTCCAGACGTGAGCAAAGGCGGTAAAGTTGAGGGCGATAAAGGGTTGAGAGAGCCAGCCCACGTAGCGATCGATGATCCCCAGGCTGTAGAGGAGCCCGTTGAGGATACCGACCCGCCCGTTGTAGATCCACTGCCACATCAGGCCGTTGATCACCGGTGGAATGGCCCAGGGAATCAGGATCAGGCTGCGGAGGAGTCCGCGTCCTTTGAAGTGCTCATTCATCAAGAGGGCCAGGGCGAGCCCCAAGACGAGGATGAGGGTGACCGAGACAAAGACGAAGTAGACGGTCACCTGGAGCGAATGCCAGAAGAGGGGGTCCTGCAGGATATCGAGATAGTTCTTGAAACCGACAAAGCGGATCCGGTGGGGTCGCTTGAGATTGTACTTCTTCAGGCTGATGATGAAGGAGTAGACAATCGGGTAGGCGACCAGGGCCATGATGATCAGGATGGACGGGAGGTTCAGGATGTAGGCAAAGACCGTATCGCTGACGCGCCAGACCCGTTTGCGTACGCTGCGTGTGGCCAATCGTGTTCCCCCTCTTCCGGCTTTGGCTTAGTATTCGGCCTTGATCTTCCTGGCGAACTTCGCCATGTTGACCAGCGCCTCTTTCGGGGTGATCTGCTTGATGAGCGCCCGCTGGATCTCCTGGATGTGGAAGCGCTCGTACTCGGTGTACCACGGCTGCTTGATGATTTCAATCGGCCGGGCATACTTGCCGATATCCTCGATCACCGACACATCGGCCCATTTGCTGGTCGATTCGAAGATCTCCTTGTCCTTCCAGAGATGTGGATAGGCAAAACCGAGTCCCTTCAAGAGGTACCAGCGTTTGGCCGTGTAGAATTCCCCGTTTTTGTCTTTCCCTCCCAGGTACTGGATCAGCTTCCAGGCCTCGTCCACGTAACGGACCTGCTTGGTCAGGGAATACATGCGCGTCCAGCCAACGGTACCGTGCAGGTGCGGTTCCAGGCTCGGGTAGTGCATCATCTTGATCTTACCCACCACCTGGGAGAGCTTCGGGTCGTTGAGACGCTGGATATCGTACTTGGGCACGCCGGTAAAGGCCAGCTTGCCTGCAGCCATGGTATCCCGCGCCATGTTTGTGTTCATCTCTACCGTCTTCGGATCGATGATCT
>RFHZ01000608.1 GCA_003696125.1 Nitrospinota bacterium | reverse complement strand
GGACAAAAATGACCACAGAGAGACATGCCCCTGCCAAGAGGAGCTCCATCTTTTTCCCCACCAAACGTCTCTCCGTCTTGCGTCCGGGCTTCCCCAGGATCGACACTCGACTTCGTCTTTCGACCCAATATTTCTGTAGTACAAAAACGATAAAGGCAGGGATGAGCAACATGAACGCTAAAGTAGCCCCACCCGCCATATCATACATCCCTGTGACCTGAAGATACGCTTGCACTGGGAGCAGGGGAAACCGACTCCCAGATAGAATCAGAGGCGTAGCGAAGTCCGCTAAAGATTCAGCGAAAACGAGTAAAAAAGCGTTCGCAATGCCGGGAACAGCCAGGGGTAAAGTTACCTTCCGGAATATGCCGAATTTAGAGTCACCCAAGGTAAACGCGGCATCTTCCAGATTAGGGTTAATGGATTGAAGAACACCGATAAAAACCAGTACAGCGGTAGGGAAATAGGTCAAAGTTTCTGCAATCCATGTACCGGGTAAACCATAGATATTCACATTCCTTAACCCCAAAAGGGAGCGTGTTATGATACCCTGCCGACCGAAGGCAAGTACTACCGAAAAAGCAGCTAAAAAAGGTGGGGAAATGAGGGGAATTATAATAATATAGTTGAGGAAACTCTTCAATACTTGATGAATATGAGTTCTTGTTATCGTAAAAGCAAAAAGAAATCCCAGAAGGACGCCAGAGGAAGCGGTCAGTGAAGCTAATAGCAAGCTATCGTAGAGGGCCTTACGATTTTGCCAATGCCCAACCGTTTTTATTAAATTTCCTAAAGTAAATCCTTCTTCCGTGAAAAAAATCTTCCAAATTAAAGCTCCTAAGGGGAAGACAATAAACAGAAAGAGCAAGCCCCATATGATAATAAATAATGACAGCAGTATTGGATCCCTGGTTAACGACCTCCAGGAATTACGACGTATTTTCAACAAATGTCTTGAAGCAAAAGGAATTCGCACTTCAAAAAGCCTATCCTCCTTGTCCTGAAGGACCTTTTGGGTTATCTTCGCCAGGACCAACCAGGGAACGGGTTGAAGCCTTTACCCTGCTCCAATCGGGACACTTTCGATTCCGAGTTTCGCTCTGATAGCCTTCGGAGGCAGAGTTGCTCCTATCCGGCACCGATCGGCCTGCCGTATCGTCTGAGCCGGCATGTCGGCCCCCTTCCCTGATCGGATGACTGGCGTGCTGTGTTAGACCAGCCCTTTCTCTCCGCTGAAATCTTCCCGACAGAATTCTGCACCTGGAGATAATAAATCTCCTAATATAAACAAAGACTTAAATCCGTTTACTTCCCCCCCAATACTTCATCAACCCAGCGTTTAATAAGCCGCTCTCGCTCCCGACCAGCCCATTCAAGATCATAGGGAACAATGCGGGCCTCTGTTAAATTGATACCTGTAGGCGGTTCTACCTTCGGTTGGGTTGGCAGGAAGAAGATATTTAATTCCTTATATAAACGCTGCATTTTTCCACTGACTGCCCAGTTAATAAGCTCTTTACCTAATTCGGGTTGCGGGGCTCCCTTAAGCAAAGCGATTGCCTCCAGGGGAGCGGTAACACCCTCTCGAGGGAAAGAGACCACAGTCGGATACCCCTTATGTACAGCATCTAAGGCATCTACAAGGAAGTAGACCCCTGTCCCTGCCTCACCAGTCGATATGGGGATAATCCCTCCTCCACCATGTTCTGTATATACCTGGACACTCTTCTTTAGCTTCTTCATATAGAAGAAGGCAAGATCTTCATCATGCATGATTGTAATTAAGGTAACTATGCGCTGATAGGCCGTACCAGATGTTCTAGGATCAGCCATCTGTATGCTTTTCGCGTACTCAGGCCGCAAGAAGTCAAACCACGACCTCGGTGCTTCAAGCCTTTTCTCTGCCAGGAACTCCTTATTACTGTAAAAGCACAATGGGTCTACCGCTATCCCCATCCAATAACCATCTGGGTCCTTATACTTATCAGGAAGCGTTGCAGCACTGGGTGGGACGTAGCGTTCCAATAATCCTTTTTCCTTGGCAGGAAGGAAGGTAGGAACAGGTCCTCCAAACATTACCGATGCGTCAGGCTTGCCTGCCGATGCAATGACCCGTGCCAGGATCTGACCTGAGGACTGCCGGATCCACTCTATATGGATCCCTGTTTCTTTCTCGAACACCGGAAAGATCTCTCTGATCCACTGTTCAGGCCAAATGGACCAAACAGTCAGGGTCTTCTTCTGGGCATAAGCCTTAGTCCCTAAAATGGTACCCACTGTCCCCCATACAGCAACTCCTCCCGCTGCCTTTAAAAAGCTCCGCCGTGAAACCCCCTTCACCCTCTCCGAAACCTTACTACTCCTAATCTCCTCTGCCATTTTTACTCCCCTCCTTTCCGAATCACCATTACAACTCCCACAAGCTTTGCGTTATTGGCATTATGCGTCATATTTTACAGGAAGTCAAGACCGATACATAGCCGGCGTTCTTCGCTCCTCGTACCACAACCACTCAATAGGATAATTACCGAAGAGCTTTCCCTTGCATATAACGAGTAAAGAGTCTATGCTATACCTATCCGCTTCCCTTCCTGCTTTAACAATACCTTCTTCAGAAAGGAGAGAGGCCATGGCTACTCCTGCACGCTATCGGATGGAAGAGTTGAGCTGGGACGAGTACAAACGCCGGATCGAAGCCGGAGCGATCCTCTTCCTCCCCTGTGGCGCCCTGGAACAGCATGGCTATCATCTCCCTCTCGGTACCGATGTGACCATCCCCCTCTGCCTGGCCTTGCGTCTCGCCCCTCAGGTAAACGGTATCGTTGCCCCACCCCTCAGCTATGGGTACAAATCACAACCGCTCAGCGGAGGGGGACAACACTTCCCCGGCACCACCAGCCTGGATGGACAGACCCTCACCTGGCTTACCAGAGACGTGCTCAAAGAGTTCATGCGCCACGGAGCCACCAGGATCGTCCTGCTGCAGGGACACATGGAGAACACCTTCTTCCTCATCGAAGGGATCGACCTGGCACGGAGAGAGTCTGCTGCCTACACCGGGAAGATCCTGCTGATCGAGTGGTGGCAACTCCTCTCCTCCCCAACCCTGGACCAGGTCTTTGACCAGAACTTTCCCGGCTGGGAGCTGGAGCATGCCGCCCTGGTGGAAACAGCCCTGATGATGTACTTCAGGCCGGAACTGGTCCAGACGGAGAAGATCACGGCAGAGAAGGTAGAACACCCCCTCCCTTACCACCTCTTTCCTTACCCCCCCGATATGGTCACCCCCTCCGGTTCCCTCTCTCCCGCCCATAGAGCCAGCAGGGAAAAAGGAGAGGCCCTGGTTGAGGAGATCGTGGCGGCGGCCCTGGCCATTCTGCAACGGGAATTCGGGGAGGACACGGCCTCCTAAAGGATGCTCTGAGGAGAGGTTGTCCCTTTACACCTCCCTGCCTCCTGACAGCATGGTGCAGTCTGACGTATCACGGTTTCCCTCTGGGCCGGCGGGAGTGGAGCAGGAGTTCGGAGACCACGACCAGGGTGATAGAGACGAAGAGGACCAGGGTGCCGATGGCGTTGATGGTCGGATCGATCCCGGTACTCAGCAGCCCCCAGATCCGCACCGGGAGGGTGACCTCAAAGCCGGAGAGGAACCAGGCGATGATAAACTCAGCAAAGGAGAAGGTGAAGGTCAACAGGGCCGCGGCGAGCAGACCGGGACCGGCCAGCGGGACCACCACCTCCCAGAGGGCACGCCAGCGGGATGCTCCCAGATCCCAGGCTGCCTCTTCCAGGTTCCGCCTGATCCCGATCAGGCGGGAGCGAATCACCAGCATGGCAAAGGGGGCACTGAAGACCATGTGCCCGATCCAGACGGCAAACAGGGAGTTCCTGATGCCCAGCATGTGGAAGAAGATGAGGAGGGCGATGCCCAGAATGATCCAGGGGATGGCCAGTGGAGAGATCATGAGGGCGAGATAGGCATTCTTCATCCGGAAGCGGAGGTTGTGCAGGGCATAGGCACCGATGAAGCCGAGTACCGTCGAAGCAAAGCTCACTCCAGAAGCGACCAGCAGGCTGTTCTTCAAGGCGTGCAGGAACTTGGTGTCCCCGGCCAACTGCTGGTACCAGGTCAGGGTAAACCCTTTGAGGGGAAAGCTGGGGAAGCGATCGGCATTCAGCGAGAAGAGGACGACCATGGCCATAGGGGCAAAGATAAAGCAGAAGACCACCACCACATAGAGCTGGAGCAGGCGATGCAATATCCGTTCTCGTCTATCCTGGAGCCTCATAGTCGTAGCCTGTCCAGATTCACCCAGCGGAGCAGCCCCAAGAAGGCCAGGAAGACCGTGACCACCAGGAGCATGGAGAGGGCACTGGCCATGGGAACATCGAAGATGTTCTTGAGGGCATCGACCACCATCTGGGGTAAAACCGGTTTGGTCCCCCCTCCCAGGAGAGAGGGGGTGATGAAATCGGCAAAGGCGAAGATGAAGACGAGCATGCTGCCGATCACCAGCCCGGGTAAGCTCAAGGGGAGAATCACCTCATAAAAGGTTCGCCATCGCCTGGCTCCCAGGTCGCTGGCCGCTTCGAGCAGGTGTGGATCGATGTTCTCCATCACCGCGTACAGGTTGAGGGTCATAAGAGGCAGGCAAAAATGGGTCAATCCGATACGGGTCGCGGTGTGGGTAAAGAGGATATGGACCGGTTGATCGATCACCCCCAGTGCCTGCAAGAGTTGATTGATC
>RFHZ01000060.1 GCA_003696125.1 Nitrospinota bacterium | reverse complement strand
GTTTTTTGGTGGCGCTCCTCGCTTTTCTCTTCGGAGCGAGTGGCAGATTTTTGGGGTTCGGCATTTTCGTCCTTCTCAGCGGCTTTTGTGATTTTATCGATGGCCAGTACGCCCGTGGCTCCAACCAGAAGACGACATTTGGGGCTTTCCTCGATTCCACCCTGGACCGCTACTCCGACTTCTTCTTCTTCGCCTCTCTGATCATCGCCTTTGCCGATGGAACCCACCGGGTGATGCTGGTGGTGACCCTCTTTGCCACCATCGGGACCGGTGTCCTCTCCTACATCCGGGCCCGTGCCCTCTCCCTCGGTTGGGACCTCCCCTACGGGTACTTCCAGCGAGAGTCCCGCATCGTACTCCTGGGGGGAGCAGGGGTCCTCTCCCTGTTCACCCCTCTTATCCTCTTCCTCGTCTTGTGGGTGCTGGCTCTGGGGACCAATGCCTCGGTCTTTCAGATGATCTCCGGCTTAAAGGCGAAAGTCGAGGCCCCCCACTCGCAATAGCGTGCAGCCTAAGAGGGGAGTTCTCTCTCACTCACCACGCGATTCTTCCCTGCTCGTTTCGCCTGATAGAGCGCCTTATCGGTACGATCGATCAAGGAGGCCACCGTATCCCCGTCTCGCCATATCCCTACCCCCATGCTTACGGTAAAGGAGAGCTTTTGGATCTCTTCGGCGAGCTCATCGACCGTATAGCGGGTGGCGGCGATCGTCTTACAGATCTTCCGTGCCTTGCGTAACGCGGTCCGCAGGGAGGTATCGGGCAAGATGATGGCAAACTCCTCCCCCCCGTAACGCGCCATGAAGTCATCCTTGCGAATAAAGGCCCGGCACTGTTGCACCAGAGCGATCAATACCCGATCCCCCACCCGATGACCATAGGTGTCGTTGATCCGTTTAAAATCATCGATATCGAGGAGGATCAGGGTAAATGAACGTCGGCTGATCGAGGACTGCTCAACCAGCTTCGCCATATACTGGTCAAAGGCCGCGCGGTTGTATACGCCGGTTAACCCATCGGTGAGGGAGGCCTTCTTGGCCTGCTCAAAGTCGATCTTGAGGCTCTCCATCTGCCGGGACAGCGCTTCCATGCGTTGGGCATCCTGCGACTGTTTCTGCCGGATACACCGCTTGATCTCCATGATCTCCTGGCGGAGTTCCTCTTTGATTTTACGGATGTCGTTCAGATAGGTGATCTTCTCCAACTGGGAGCTCCGCTGATAGAGACGGGCATGGAAGACCTTATTCTCTTCGGTCAGAGAGGCGATCCCCGTGGTCAAGAGCTCGATGATATGCTTAAACTCTGCTTCCCGCTCCTGGAAATAGGCCTTTTCTTGCTGAACATATTCCAGGATACGGGCCTTACCCTGCTCAAGAACCCGTTTCAGACTGCGCACCGGCTTTTCAGCCGTCAGGGAGGTGATCAACTGATCGATCTGCTTTTGGAAGCGATCGGCACCGATCTCCAGCAGATCGAACGAAAACTCCTTGATAAAATATCCGAAAACCCGGAGGGCATGGAGATAGAAGTGAACCTGTTCTGTGCGGTAGGCAAGCTGTTGCGCCAGCTCTTCTGGGGAAGGTTCGGGTACGGTCTGCCGTCTCTTGGTAAAGAGTTTCATCCTTCTCCTATCCGCTAACGGGTGTAGAAGTCTCCAGAGACTCCAGGATGGCCTGGGCCATCTGTTCGAGCGGGACTACCCGCTCTGCAGCTCCGAGATTGATGGCCTCTTTGGGCATCCCGAACACGACACAGCTCTGTTCGTCCTGCACCAGGGTATGAGCTCCCCGCTTCCGCATGGCCAGCAATCCCTTGGCTCCATCGACCCCCATCCCGGTCAGCAATACTCCGATGGCGTTACGACCGGCGCTGCGGGCAACCGATTGAAACAGCACATCGACGCTGGGCCGTTGATGATGCACCGGCGGCCCATCCTTTACCCGCACCAGATAGCGGGACCCGCTCTTCTGCAGCAGCAGGTGTCGATTTCCCGGGGCGATAAGCGCCACCCCCGGCACCACCGGGTCCCGGTCCTGCGCCTCGCGTACCTCCAGGGCACAGATCTGATTGAGTCGCTGGGCAAAGGCGGTGGTGAAGTGCTCGGGCATATGCTGGACAATGACCGTTCCAGGAGCCGTCACCGGGAAAGCCCGGAGGATGGTCTCGATCGCCTTGGTGCCCCCGGTTGAGGCTCCGATCGCCACCACCTTGTGCGTGGTCTGGAAGACAGGGGGAGGAGACAGTAGCCGGGGAGTAGGGGGCTTCTGCTGTCTGGAAATGCGTGCCGCGGCCGCCGCGCGGATAGCGTGCACCAGATGCTGTGAAACATCAGGAACCGAGTACTGCGAGCCCGGCTTACAGACCACCTCTACGGCCCCCAGATCCAGGGCCCTGACGGCAGCCTCGCTGTCTTTAGGGGGTAAGCGAGCTCACGATCACTACCGGTAAGGGATAGTGCTTCATCAGCTTGGCCAGGAAGGAGAGTCCATCCATGCGGGGCATTTCCACATCCAGGGTGATCACATCGGGTCGCAGGGCCACGATCTTGTCCCGTGCCACGTACGGGTCGATGGCACTGCCTACCACTTCGATGTCCTCGTATTTGGAAAGCTCCTCTGTCAGCACCTTGCGGACAATAGCAGAATCATCCACGATCAACACCCGAATCACTGCACCTGCTCCTTTCCTTTACAAAACCGGGCCTCACTCCCCCCTCTCCGCAGTCATGTAAAGCCGGAGGGCGACCCAACCCTCATCGAGACCGATGCCCACCGCTGCCACCGGCTCCTCTCCAGGGAGATCGCCAGTGGCATCGACAAGGAGTTGAGGAGGATGAATCCGAAAGATCGCCTGCGCCCCGGCAATCTCTGGCAAGACATTACCACAGATAATATTGGCCACTTCCTTCAGGGCGTCCAGTTGCTGTTCCAGGGCAGGACTCTCCTCTTCTCCCAGCATATTGGCAGCCAGGGTAGAAAGCAGGGGGTCCCCATAGAGAGCCATGACCAGCCTTCCTCCACAGGCTCCCTCAAACTCGACCTGCACCACCGCCTCGGCCGTGGCGCCAACCTCGGGAGATTCGACCAGGGGGGTAGGGAAGAGGAAACAGAGTTGTTCAAAAGTCAAAGCGGCCGCTTTGTATAGGGCCGCTTCCAGTTTCTGGTGCATCCCAGCCTCCTATAGTATTGATGATGGCCTCTCGTAACGTCTCAGGGGTAAACGGCTTATGGATAAACTGTGCTCCCTGTCGACGCAACTGCTCTATGCGGGCCTCACTCCCCTCGGTGGAGACAACAATGACGGCCAGATCAGCGGTCTCCGGGTTCTGACGGATCTGCTCCAGCATCTCCTCACCGGTCATGACCGGCATGTTGATGTCCACCAGAGCCAGATCGATCCAGTGACGATCCAGCACCTGCAGGGCCTCTTTCCCATTAGCCGCTTCATGGATCTCTCCTAAGGGAACCCCGCTGAGGCGTAGGGTCTTGATGATCATGGCCCGCATCACGGCGCTGTCATCGACCACGAGCACGTTGAATGCCATCGCTCTCTCTCCTTCGCTACAGTCGTTTCACCTGACCTTGGCTCTTGACAATCACCTCTCCACTTCCGATGGCCAGAGCCATGGTGCGAGAGTGATGACCACCCACATCGTAAGCGCTGAGCAAGACCCCGTTTTTCCAGAGCAGCTTCCGCAAGGTCAGGAAATTCCGCTTGCCGATCTGAAAGTAGTCCTCTTGCTCGTTCTGATGTAAGCAGGCCCCACCGGCGACTTTTACCACCAGCCGTTCCTTCTTCGCCCCGGCTTTATAGCACTCGATAAACAACCTGGGTACTCCGGTATCGACGAACATATAGGGATTTTGGGCCGCCTTGGATGGATCGATGGTAGAAAGGGGTAACATGACGTGCAGCAGGCCCCCCACACAGGCCACCGGATCATGGATGGCAATCCCCAGACAGCTCCCCAAGGCATAGGTGACGATCAGATCATCCTTTTCCGCAGAGATCTTCATGTCTGCGACACCAACGATATGTTGCACCGTTCCTTCCCCATACCCACAGACGACACGAACAACCAGGGAGACACCGAAAGATATTGCCCCTTCCCTGCCCCTCGCCCCTATTTCACATACACGGCCGGCTGGACATACCGAAAAGGGTGCACGATAGCGGAGAGGCTTTCCGAGTGCCCCACCAGGAGGTACCCACCCGGTTTGAGCAGCTCCCAGAAACGCTGCACCAGCCGTTGTTGCGTTGGCCGATCGAAATAGATCATCACATTGCGACAGAAGATGACA
This sequence comes from Nitrospinota bacterium, assembly GCA_003696125.1. GTDB lineage: Bacteria > Tectomicrobia > Entotheonellia > J063 > J063 > J063. Next base: position 6,744 of record RFHZ01000060.1, on the reverse strand, counting down.
TCAAAAGGGCCCTTCATCGGCCACGGGTCCATCAGGTTGAGTCGAGCAAACCGGACCAGGGCCCGCACCGTATCGTTGAGGCGATAAGCCCGGGGAGGCTGGTAGCGGATACAGGTAAAATACTTCTGCAAGAGGATGGCAGGAACCTCCCGGAGCACGTCCTGTTCATAGATCGCCTCACGGGCCTTTTGCAACATGCGTGTGGCAATGTCTGTGGCCAGGATACGGATATCGCGTTGCGCAATATCTGGAAAGGCCTCGCATAAGACTATGGCCAGGGAAAACGGCTCTTCTCCAGAGGAGCAGCCAGCACTCCAGAACCTCACACGCTGCGAAGGATGACGCATGGTTGGGAATACGTAACGGCGTAAATAGTCGAAGTGTTGGGCTTCCCGGAAAAAGCTCGTCTTGTTGGTGGTCAACACCTCGACCATGGCCACCAGTTCCTGCCCCGAACGATCCTGCTCGATATAGTGCAGGTACTGGTCAAAACTCTGTAGACGCAGGGCACGGAGTCGCTTCATGAGACGAGACTTAACCAGACCCTCCTTGCCCGCAGGTAGGTAGATACCGCACAGGCGATACACCTGCTCACTGATCTGCTGAAACTGCCTTTTCGTCAACTCTGGTGACACGAGAGTGTCCGGCATCGCCCCGTCCTCATCCCACAGGGGTGGCCTCTTCTGCCTGCTCCTCTCCCTTGGTCCTGGCTGAGTGCAGTTCTACCACCTCACCGGTCGAGAGCACCTTGTCGATGTCGAGGAGGATCTTCACGCGATCCTCTGTCTTCCCGATACCGAGAATATAGTCGGTATTCACCTCGATCCCAAAGTTGGGGGTCTCCTCGATCTCCTCATCCGTGATATCCAGGACCTCAGAGACCTTGTCCACGATGATACCGGTCTCCACCCCCTGCACCTGCACCACGATGATACAGGTCTCATCGGTCTGTTCCCGGGCCTCCATCCCGAACTTGAGCCGTAGATCGATGATCGGGATGACCTTGCCCCGCAGGTTGAGCACCCCCCGAATAAAGGGAGGGGTGCGCGGGACCCGTGTGATCGGCATCATACCGATGATTTCATGCACCTTCAGGATCTCAATGCCATACTCCTCTCCGGCCAGGAAAAAGGTTAAAAACTTCCCTCCTACCCGCTGACCCTTCTCTCCGTCCTGCTGGGCCATTGTGCCCGGTATTTTCTGAGGCATGCCTCGACTCCTTTCTTCCCCATTGCCTCCTCTATCCCTTGCGCTTCTTACCAACCGTTTTACACCCGCTTCAACAGGCGACTATCTCTACAGGGCTGAGATCAGCGGCTCTCTTCGAGCCGATCGATATCGATACCGATGGTGATGGCCCCGATGACCTTCTCCCCTTCCTTTACCGGCACCGAAACCTGCACCAGGTAAGCCTGCGTGCTGTCATCAAACTCAACGTCACCGATATGGACGGCTCCCTTCCCACCGTTAAACGACTTCTGGAACTTGGCCTCATCTCCCTGCCAGTAGTCGCTCGTCTTATCGGTCATGCACACATTCGCGCCCTGATTATCCATCACAAAGATCTCGGCATAGTAGGGAGCCGAGGCCTGCAGACGGCGGAGATACCGTCCACATTCCGAGTCCATCAGGGCCTGCATAAAATCGGCAATGCCCGGTGTTTCCCTCCATCGCTTATCCATGGCTTTTATCTGCTCCAGGCTCTTTCCCTGGGCATTCGCCTCCTTTACCGCCCGCACAATCACCGGTTCGGTTCCCCACTTTACCAGGGTGGAATGGGCCAAATCGATCACCTCCGGGGGAGCCTTCTCTGCCCATGCCATCCCGGCACTGAGGATCCAAGCAGATACGATCAACCAGACTATCCATCTCTTCATCAGACTTCTCCTCCTCTGCTTTCTGCAACCCTTTTTCTTTCTCTCTGCTCTTGCCCCTTTATTTTGCATTTCCTATGCCAATTATGAGGCAAGGGGAGCGGCCTCCCGGGAGAGCCTACCTGCGGTCAGGACCCCCTACGTGCCTCTCCCTCCCCCTTTCCCTTCCTCAGGAAAATCGGGGAGGGGAGGCCTCCTGCCTGACAAAATCTGTCAAGCCTCTGACAGGAATCGTCAAAAATCCCCCTTCCTTTCCGGGGGCAGGCCTCCCCTGGAAACCCTGATCAGGCCAGGAAGGAGGGGAAAACGCCCAGGATATCTCGCTTCGCTCCCCTCTCTCTTTTGGTACAAGAAATGCAAAAGGGCATACAGAAGCTAGAGAGGTGAGCAGCAGCCCCTGTCTGTTGTCACCTCATTAGCTATTCCCTCCCTCCTCTTTTCGTCCCTCCATCAGGAGGCAAAAACGTTTCGTCCTCCTGGATGGAGGGACGAGAAGGATGTCTGGGGGAGAAGAGCCTGAGCCGCCACTCATGGTCTGCGTTTTGGTGAGGTGAGGAGCGGGCATGAAATGGCATTCGCTAAAGTGGAAGGCACTCCTTTGGCTGATGGGCAGCAGCATTGTGCTCGTCTCCCTGGCAACCTGGATGGCCCACCGCCACCTGAGGTGGCAATTCTCCCGGGACGAGGTGCAACAGCGGGCCGCCCTCCTTGTCCGCACCCTCAGTGCAGCCGTACGGGGGGAACCAGACATCGTGACCCGGCTGGTGGAGAGCGTGGGGAAGGAGGAAGAGGTTGTTCTTATCGCCGTAGTGAGTTCAACTCCTCCCCGGGTAATAGCCAGTACCCAAAAGGCCTGGGTTGGCCTCCCCCTTCCCGCCCTCCCCTCCACCGTAAGAGCGGAACTACAAAAGGCTTTAGGGAGTAGAAGGACCTATGCCGCATTCCGGGTAGAGGAGGGCGAGTACCATCTCATAGAGCCGTTTTCCCTGCCCGCGGGAGGCGTATCCCCAGATGGGGCTGCAGGAGCCGTGCTGGTATATCTCTCCGCCCTCCCCTGGTCCCAGTCCCCCTTCCCTGCGCTCTGGTCGATCCTCCTTCCCCTCTTCGGTGGCATTGTGGGGATAGCTCTCTTAAGCTATGGCGTATTTCACCGGCAGATCCTCCGCCCCCTGTACGCCATGCAACAGACGGTAGAGCGGTGGATCCGCGGGGACACCACAGCCTATGTGCCGCTAGCGAGCAGGGATGAACTCGGGGCCCTGGCCATGGCCCTTCACAAGATGCTGGCAACGTTAAGCGCGAAAGAGAGATCGCTCCAGCAGGCCAAGGAAGCGGCTGAAGCGGCGAACCAGGAACTGAGGGCCGTCAATCAACACCTGGAGTGGACCACCGCCTGGGCCAAAGATATGGCGGCACAGGCCACCATGGCCAATGCGGCCAAATCAGAGTTCCTGGCCCGCATGAGCCATGAGATCCGCACCCCGATGAACGGGATCATCGGCATGACCGAACTGGCGCTCGATACAGAGTTAACAGCCGAACAGCGGGACTATCTGGAGACGGTCAAAGCATCGGCTGACGCTCTTCTCAGTCTGATCAATGATATCTTAGACCTTTCCAAGATTGAAGCCGGACGCCTCTCTCTCGATCCGATCCCCTTCTCCCTGCACGATTGCCTGGGTCATACCCTCAAAACACTGGCCACGCAGGCGTATCAGAAGGGACTCGAACTCACCTGCCATCTCCATCCACACGTGCCAGACGCCCTGATCGGGGATCCGGGGCGGCTGCGGCAAATCCTGGTCAACCTGGTCGGCAATGCGATCAAATTTACCGAACAGGGAGAAGTGGTGGTGGAGGTATACCAGGAGGAGAGGCCACCGGATCCGCCTGCAGAACAAAGCGGGCAAACCACCCCTTCGGATCAGGTCCTCCTGCACTTTGCCGTGCGCGATACCGGCATCGGTATCCCTCCGGAAAAACAGCAGATAATCTTCAACCCCTTTACCCAGGCCGATGGGTCTACGACTCGTCGTTATGGCGGTACCGGTCTTGGTCTGGCTATCACCAAGCAGTTGGTAGAAATGATGGGGGGACGGATCTGGGTGGAGAGCAGGGTGGGCCAGGGGAGTACCTTCCACTTTACCGCGCTTTTCCGGCGACAACAGCAGGTCGAGAAACCGTTCCTCTCGCGTGGCCATTCTTCCCTGCAGGGGGTCCGGGTCTTGCTTGTGGATGCCTACCCCCAACACCGGCAGATCATCCTGGAGATGCTTACCCATTGGCGAATGGAGTGTACCGCCGTTGCCTCGGGACACGAGGCTCTGAGCATCCTCCGGCAGGCTCACGATAAAGGACAGCCTTTCTCGGTGCTGCTGATCGATACCAACCTGAGAGACATGGATAGCTTTGCCCTGGTCAAACGGATCAAGAACGAATACCAGGCAGAACCGGTCATCCTCATCCTGGCCACGACAGGTCAGCGAGGAGATGCCACCCGCTGCCGCACCCTGGGTGTGGCCGCCTACCTGAGCAAGCCGATCCTCCCCTCCGATCTCTTCGAAGCCCTGAGAGAGGCCTTAGAGCCGTCCCCGCCTTCCCGTGAATCCCCTCCCCTGATCACCCGCCATTCTCTGCGCGAGCAACGACGCCATCTCCGCATCCTCCTGGCAGAGGATAATCTGATCAACCAAAAGCTGGCCGTGCGTATGCTGGAAAAGCGGGGGTATGCGGTCGAGGTGGCCCATAACGGCCGGGAGGTGCTGGAGTTGTGGAACAAAGAGGCCTTTGACCTGATCCTGATGGACATGCAAATGCCGGAGATGGATGGCTTAGAAGCCACCGCTGCCATCCGGGAACAGGAACGCTCTACCGGCACCCATATCCCGATCATCGCCCTGACCGCCAGTGCGATGCAGGGAGACCGGGAACGGTGCCTGGAGGCGGGCATGGATGGCTATGTCGCCAAACCGATCCAGCCCAAAGCCCTCTTTGAGGCTATCGAGGAGAGTCTCAAATTCCAGAAAGCTCCTCCCCCCAATCCGGATGCCCCTATCCAGAACGACCAGGTTTCGGATCGGCAGGAGGCCTGAGGGCAGGGGCTTTCTTAGGAGGAAAGGAGGAGGTTGACCCGGAAGTTACCGGGTCCAGGGCACGGTCTGGGTCGCCCAGCTCACCGCCTGGAGGTACAGCTCTGACACCGGGGCTTCTTCCCCACCCAGGGAGCTTAAGAGGGTAGCAAACCGCTCCCACTCCCCCTTTTCGTAAGCGAGGATGGCCTCGTAAACCGTCCGCAGCCTGTTTTCTTTCCCGGACAAGGCATGCTTGACATCCTCTGGCAGGGGGAGTTCACGGATGAGTTCGGTCATGGGCCGACCGATAAGCACATCGATCTGCGAGAACATTCCCAGCAGGAAGAGATCCGATTCCCGGTCATGCAAGCCGAGTAAGGGGGCCAGCAGTTCAGCAAATTTGGCCCGGATGATCGAGCTGACCACGAGCTCTGATGGCTTATCCCGCCCCAAATCGGCCAGGATCATCAGGGAGGCCCACTTCTTAAAGGCGGTCTCCCCTAACAAGACCAGGGCCTGTCGTAGAGAGTGGACCTTGCTGCGCAGGCCAAAGGCAGCAGAATTGATATAGCGCAGGAGCTTATAGGAGAGGGAGAGTTCACGTTTCAAAACGGTCTCAATGCGCTGGAAATCGAGTTCAGGCTGGTTTACCTCTTGCAACAGGGTAAGATAGTTCACCTTGAATTTCGGCACATCCTTGCTAGAGAGGATTTCCGGTTTTTGAAAGAAGTAGCCCTGAAAGTAGGTATACCCGCTCTCCACCGCCTGCCGAAATTCTTCTCTCGTCTCCACCTTCTCGGCCAGGAGGTGTACCTTCGGGGAGGGGAGGTGACGCTGGAGAGCCTTCCTCTCCTCTGGAGAGGTCAGGGCAAAATCGATCTTGAGGATATCGGCCAGCTCGATAAGCGGTTTCTGTCCCTTCCAGGAACCGTCCACATCGTCGAGAGCCAGCAGATACCCTTGCCGTTTTAATTTCTGGCAGGCAGCGATAACTTCCGGCTCTGCCCCTACCGTTTCCAGGATTTCGACCACGATCCATTCCGGGGGGAAGAGGGAGGCGTACTCCTGGAGCAGCAGATCGCGTGTAAAATTGATAAAAGCCCGCTTGCCCCCGGTGATGTCCAGCCCCCCGATCAGCAGAAAGCTATCGGTCATGACCTTGGACGAGGCCTTATCTCCATCAACAGGGGTAAAGAAGTTCTCCGGCCCTGATCGAAACAGCAGTTCGTATGCATACACCCGCTGTTGCCGATCAAAGATCGGCTGTCGAGCCACAAAGACGTCCACCTCTGCCTCCTGTCGAACTTTCAGAAAATCTTCCTGTAAAGAGTCATCTCTCAGAACTCTCCCAGAATCTCCTTATCCTCCTCCTCGTGCAGGGGGATAAGCCGCTCAGGATCTATCGATGGTTGCCTCTCTTGCCCCTGTTCCTCGAGCACACAGGCCTCAACACGGGAAGCAGAGGACTCTTCTCCATTGCCTGAGGCAGGAGATAACGAGGACAGGCCTGTCCTGGACAGGAGGTGATCAGCATCCCCTTCCTGATCAGGATGGGTCAAACGGAAGGTCGTCACCAGTCCCCGAAGCATCTCCGACTGGCTGGACAGCTCTTCCGAGGCGCTTGCCGAGGCCTCTGCACTGGCGGCATTCTGTTGTGTCACCTGACTCATCTGCTCCATCGCGGTGGAGATCTGCTCCACCCCTTTATTCTGCTGCTCAGATGCCACGGCGATCTCGGCCATCATCTCACTCACCCGTTCCACCTGTTTGTTGATCTCTTCCAACCGGACAAAGACCTC
>RFHZ01000607.1 GCA_003696125.1 Nitrospinota bacterium | reverse complement strand
TCCAGGAAATGATTTCCCGAGCCGAGGGTCCCGACCTGGTGGGTGCCGCGTTCTATGGCCTGCTCACTTACCTTGTCCGGATCGGCACCGGCCAGCCGCCCCAGCTCTTCGGTGCGATCCTTGTCCGCCGGAGTGGCATAACCTCGCTCAATGGCCCAATCAATCCCCTTCACAGCCAGCTCTCTCACTTCGGCCTTGGACAGCTTGCCGATCCCTCCTTTGGCCCCCACCCCGGTCGGGATGTTCCGGTACAGCTCCTCCACCAGCGCCTCCAGGCGAGGCTCTACTTCCGGGAAGGTCAGGTTGGTGCGCAACAGGCGGACACCACAGTTGATGTCGTACCCGACCCCTCCCGGTGAGATCACCCCTTCCTCCACGTCCATGGCCGCCACTCCACCGATGGGAAAACCGTATCCCCAGTGGACATCGGGCATGGCCAGCGAATACTTCACGATGCCCGGCAGGCAGGCCACGTTAGCCACCTGCTGTGGGCTTTCGTCCAGGCGAATCTCTTCCAGGATCTTCTTGCTCGCATAGATCCGTCCGGGTACCCGCATCTCTCCCTGTTGGGGGATTTCCCAGACATATGTATCCACTTGATGGAGCTCGATCTTCCCTTTTTCCATCTCTGCTCCCTCCTTTACATGTCTTTCACACATCGAAGATGATCTGGCTCTCCCATCCGTCCCCTTGCTGCCGGACAGAGAGCTGGTGATAGGTGACCCCCTTGATCTCGGTGTAGAAGGTATGCTTGTCCAGATCGAGCGGCTCACCCCCTACCTCGGCCTGTATCTGGTAGGGGACAAGCTCTTGAATATCAAAGCGGCACAGGAGATACCCGTGTAAGGTAAAAAAGCGAAGTAACCGGCTCAACCATTCGTGCATGAGAGAGGCCCAATCTTCCCCCTGGGCAGAGACCGTATAAGACACCTGCTCCTCTACCGTTGCCAGATCCGCAATGGTGGCAAAAAGAGCATACCCGGCGTTGGCAAAGAGTTCGGCAAGCGTCCTCCCTTGAACGATGACCCCAACATCGGCCGTATGATCGAGCTCGATGAAGCGCGGTGGTACCGGCTCTCTTTCCATGCTCTCTCCCCTTTTCCTCTCCCCTGCTTCCAGGGCGACCAGCCAGAACAGCGGTTTACTAGAGAAAGGAGAGGGGCGACAAGTCTATCGCCCCTCGATCCAATATCCTGCAACACGGCACCTATATTATAGAGGATAGCCCCAGAGGAGGCAACTCGAGGCCGGATATAGCAGGGGCAAAGAGAATAAGTTCCCTCTTTACAACCCCATCCTGCGTATCGTAATATGCAGATACGCTGACCCATCCACAGCTTGCCGAGGCCTAAGTGAGAAGGAGGAAAACCATGCGTATGAGTGCACGAGAGCGGGTGCTAACCGCCCTACACCGGGAGGAGCCGGATCGGGTTCCTTACTGTGAGTTATCGGTCGATCGCCCCCTGGCCCAGCGTCTCATGGGCTGGGGAGAGCCGGTAAGCCAGGCCACCAACCTGGAGGCCAACCCTTATACGGTGGAGGAGGCCAAGGCGATCGCCGCACGTCTCAAGCTGGACAACATCTCTTACGTCCTGCGTGCCCCGGTCTATGCCCACAAACACGCGGGGAAAGATGGACGCCTCTTCTACGGGGAAGGGATGATCAAAAGCGAGGATGACCTGGAACTGCTCCAGCTCCCTGACCCCTTTGACGACGCCCTGTACGCCGAGGCAGAACGATTTGTGCAAAACAAGGGAGATTACGCGCTCTTCTTCGTGACCCGTATCGGCCTCTTCCCCACCATGCTGAGCATGGGCATAGAGAACTTCTGTCTCGCCCTGTACGACAACCGTCCCCTGGTCGAGACCATACTCGACCGCTACTGCGACTGGTCGGTGGCGGTTGCCGAACGGGTCTGCCAGATGGGATTCGATGTCTTTATCTCGACCGATGACATGGCGGACAAGAAGACCACCTTCTTCTCTCCGGCCATATTCCGTGATCTCGTTGCTCCTCGTTACCGCCGGGTGGCGGAGAAGATCACCCTGCCCTGGGTGATCCATAGCGATGGAAACGTGCTCCCCTTTCTCGACCAGTTCCTGCAGTTAGGTATCAGCGGGCTGCATCCCATCGAAAAGGGGGCCATGGACATCCGGCGCATGAAACAGGAATACGGGGATCGCCTCTGCCTGCTGGGGAATGTCGATCTGAACATCCTGGGCATGGGCACCCCGCAGGAGGTGGACACCGAGGTGCGTGAACTCATCCGGGATGTGGGACCGGGTGGAGGCTATATCGTGACCAGCGGGAACAGCCTGGCCGGATACCTGAAGCCGGAGAACGTGCTGGCCCTCTCCGAGGCGGTGCAAAAGTACGGGAGCTATCCCCTGCACCTCTGAACCGGGGAACCCTACCAGCCGATGGCGTAGTTCTCTCGTCGTGGATCTGCCCCTCCCCAGAGGACACCGCGTTCCTGGTCCACCAGAATCGTCACCACGCCCCCGGCACGCCACTCCCACTCCGGCCACACCTCCAGGCGGTGTCCTTTGGCCCGCAAGGCGGACAGGGTTTGGGGATCCACACGATTCTCCACCTTTAAATCCCCCGGCTGGTAGGCGTGGGGATAAAAGGAGTTGGGGAAGCTCCAGGTACCAAAGCGAGGCGCAGAGATCGCTTCCTGCGGATCCAGGCCGAAGTGAACCATGTTGAGGAAAACCTGGAGCATGGCCTGCGGTTGCATATCCCCCCCTGGGCTGGCCAGGGGAGCAAAAAGGCGACCGTCTCTGAGGATAATGGCCGGATTAGGGGTCAGGCGGGGACGCTTTCCCGGCTGTACCGAGCTGGGATGGTCCGGATCGAGCCAGGACTGCCCGCCTCGCCCCGAAATGGGGATCCCCAGCCCGGGAACCACCGGCGTCCAGTACACCGTATCGCTGGTAGTGGCGGCAAAGGCGTTCCCCTCGGCATCGACCACACAGAGGGCGCTGGTATCGAGATCAGTGGAACCGGTCGATCCGGCTAAAGAAGCAGGGTTCCCATAAGGGGGCATCTCAGGCCAGGCCCGCTCCATGTCGATCAAGGCGGCTCGCTCCTGCGCATAGGCCTTGGAGAGGAGCTGGTCCATGGGCACAGCAACGAAACGGGGATCGCCGTAGTAGCGTTCTCGATCGGCAAAGGCGAGTTTCATCGCTTCGGTTACCAGGTGCATATAGGCGGCGCTGTTGTGTTCCAGGCCGGGCAGGTCAAAAAGCTCCAGGAGGTTGAGCATCTGGAGCAAGACCGGACCGGTACACCAGGGACCACAGGCAAAGACCTGATACCCCCGGTAGGTGGTGGTGACCGGTTCCTCTATCTCCACCTGAAAGGCAGCCATATCCTCCATGGTCAAGAAACCACCTTCCTGCTGGCAGAACTCGACCATGGTCTTCCCGATCTCCCCGGTATAAAAGAAATCCCGTGCCGCCCGGATCTTTTTCTCGCGTCCTCCCTCCTGTTGCGCCTCTGCGGCCACCATCCGCTGCAGGGTGCGGGCAAGGTCCTTCTGGTAAAACGGCTCCCCTACCTGCGGCACCCGGCCCTGGGGAAGATAGATGGCGGCGGTGGAAGGCCACTGGGCGATCTCCTTTTGATGCTCCCGTAACGTGTTGGCCATGAAGGCGTGCATGGGGAATCCCTGCTCGGCCAGCGTGATCGCATCGGCAGCCACCTCGGCAAAGCTGCGCGTCCCAAAGTGTTCCAGGGCGGTGAGCCAGGCATCCGGAGCAGCCGGCACACAGCAGCGGGCCACCCCCAGCGGCATATCCCCCCCATATCTTTCTTGAAACAGGTCGATGGAAACAGCCTGTGGCCAGGTGCCGACCCCGCTGATCGTCACCACCCGCTGCTCACGTGCCAGGTAGATGATGATGGCTGCCACCCCACCGAACGAGGTCATATCTGACTGCACCACATTGGTACAGAGTCCGGCTGCCACTCCGGCATCGATGGCGTTTCCTCCCTGCTGGAGGACGCGGGCAGCGGCCAGGCTGGCCAGCCAGTGACCAGAAGAGACCATGTAGTGCCGGCCACTGACTGCGGGTCGATACGCTGGGAACCTGGGCATAAATCTCCTCCTTAAGTAGCTATTCCTAACCCTTTTGCACTTTGTTGCCTCGTGTGGCTACGTGTTACCGAAAACCTTTTTTACCGCCGAGCCCGCAGAGAACGCCGGGATACATAAGCAAAAACGCTCTGCGCCCTCGGCGTCCTCGGCGGTGTAAACCGGCAGACAGCGCTGGGTTCTTGGGGCAGAAAAATGCTCGAAATGTTGGTCATAGTTACTTAAACCTTCACCATCTCAACGGATCTGAAACAGCTCCACCGGCGCGTAGTCATCGGTTAAGAGTGGAACGCCGTTGAGCAAAACCTTCTCCGTGTAGTAGGTCGACGCGAAAAAAGAGACCGGGGCCTGGACAGCTCCCCTGCGCTCGAGCTGTTCCGCCTGCTGCAGGATCTCTGCCTTGGTCCAGCGCTTCTCTTCCTGGGTGGCTATCAGAATGATGTTACGGATCGATTCTTCGTTGAGAGAAGAGACTGTGCCCACCGGGAAGACATAGACCTGGGGGAAGACGTGCTGCAGGGTCTTGTACAGAGAGCGGAAGAGCTGGCTCTTGGGTCCCTGCAATGCCCCGATCAGGTTAAAGGCCACCACCCCGTTCTCTGTCAGCTTCTTCTTTACCTCGGCAAAAAACTCCCGTGTGGTCAGATGAAAAGGGATCCTGCTGCTCAGATAGGCATCGACAAAGATCAGATCGTAATGGGTACGGGTGCGCTGGACAAAGAGGCGGCCATCCTGGGCAATGGCGTGTAAGCGGTCGTCTTCCTGGAAAAAGAAGAACCGTTTGGCTACCTCGATCACCTGCGGATCGATCTCCACCGCATCGATCCGCGCCTGGGGATAGTCATGGTGCCATTTCCGGGGCAGGGAACCGCCCCCCAGCCCGATGACCAGGATCTGGTGAGGATCTGGGTGGAAGAGGAAGGCGAGATGAGCATAGTTGGTGTAATGGAGGACCAGCTTGTCCGGCTCCTTGACCGAGACCGCACTCTGAATGATGTCGGTGCTGAAGCGCAGGTAGCGGATATCGTTGTACTCCTCCACGATGATCCGGTGGTAGAGCGAATCCCGGTCGTAGAGTACCTT
>RFHZ01000606.1 GCA_003696125.1 Nitrospinota bacterium | reverse complement strand
GTCCTGTCCTGCGCTAAGGTTCTGGTAAAGGGGGTGGGGGTGAGGATGTGGACATTGACGGTCCGAAACAGGAAGGGATAGGGGAAGAGGGTGAGGGAGAGGGGTCCCTTGCGGTAGCGAAATCCATGCGCATCTGATCCCCCGATGGCCACCACCTTGCGCCGCTGGCACTCCTGGTCCCAGCGGGCAATGGCTTCCGGACAGGCCCTCTGTACCGCGGCCAGCGGATAGCAATAGTAGTACAGGCCGTGCAGGATGGTGTATACCTTTTCTTTCCACATGGAACAGAAGTTCCAGATGGAGATGCCGGTATACCCGGTCACACTCCAATCCTTCCAGGGATAGACCCCTCCTCCCAGAGGGCACCCCTTTTCAAAGGGATGGGCGATAAACCCGATCCCTCCCTGCCGGTTACAGGCATCGATGACCGCCTGCGGTGTCGTATCGTTGGCCGGGATCTCTTCGGTCACATCATAGGCGAGAAAATGGTGCTGCGTGTGGTTGACCTCGGTCCCGATCAGGATGAGGACCCGCTCGTCGTACCACCCCTCTTTCCCCTCTTTTAGCCCCTGCAGATGATGATGATCGTTGATCCCCACAAAGTCGATACCCGCTTTTTGCGCGGCCACAGCGATCTCTTCGATGGACAGGGTGCCGTCGGAATAGGTGGAATGAACATGCAGATTCCCCACGTACTCAAACACCGGTTCGGCTCCTTTTCGCAACGACTATTCCCGCAGGCGTTGGCCGAAGCGCTCGGCGTCAGCCAGGCTCCCCACGAATTCGAAGTCGACCACCTGCGATCCATGGTGTTCCAGCATCGCCATAATGGTCTTGGTTGTCTTCGAATTCCCCAGCAGCCGTTTCGAGACAAAGACCGCGGTCTTGGGTCGATCGAGACCCATCGCCTTCTGGAGATAGGCGGCAAGTTCGGCAGGGATGCGACCGCGGAAGTAACCGAGGACAGGGGAACCGACGTAGACGCGGTCGTAGCGACGGAAGCTCACGGGCTGCTCTCCGCTCGTACCCACGGCAAAGAGATCGACCGAATGCCCCCCTCTTTGCAGGGTCTGGGAGAGAGTGTTGACGATGCGTTCAAGACGCCTGTACCCTTTTACGTAGATAATTGCGGTCTTCACCCTCCACCTCCCTGGGCTTTGAACACCGTCATTATCAGCCGTTCCTGTCCTGATCAGCATATTCTACCAATTTTATGGAGAAAAATCACCCCAAAAACTCCCTGGGTACCCTTCTCTCTGCGAGTGCGTAAAGACGCAGCTCCGCTGCCTCCCCTGCAGTCCACAGGCCCAGGCCGGTTTGCCGGTCAGCATGACCATCAGTTTCTCTTAGATGGCCGGAGCGGAGAGGAGGGGGTACGGAGGGAAACGATGATCCAGAGCAGGCAAGACTTGAACTGCCGGTTGGGGAATGGTATAATAGCTGGCGCTTAGCCACAAACAGCAAATGGAAAGAGTTACAGGGAGAGACGGCTTTCCGTCGTATATGGAGAGCCGGGGAATACAACCTGATGCCAAGGGGGCCATCATGACGGAGGGAATACCCTGGGACCTCGAAACGCTTCGTAACGAAGTGCTCTCTATGTGCCAGCAGACGCTAGAGGTGCTCAAGCTCGTCTGGCAGGGATTTCGTAGACAGGACATGGAGTCGCTTCAACAGGCGAAACAGCTCTGCCAGGAGATCCACCAGCGGGAGAAGGTCTTGACGGAAAAGGTGGTCAAGGAGTTGTCTGACCAGAGCGGTTTTCTCGCAGAGGAGCAGGAGCTCTTCTTTGCTCCGCTTCACCTGGAGCGGATCGGTGACAATGTCGAACTCTTGATCCGGGCCCTGGAGTCTGTGCTGGCAGAAGGGATCCTGTTCAGTGAACGGGCCATAGGCGAGATCAACACCCTCTTCGAGAAGGCAACCGAGCTGTTGGAGTGTATTCACGACGTGCTGGTTACGAAGAATCGCGTCCTGATCCGTCATATCCTGGAAGAAGGGCGACACTATGAGGAGCTGGTGAACGAGTACGCCTCTGTGCATCAGCAGCGGCTGATCGAAGGGGTCTGTATGCCGAAAGCCTCTTCCATCTATCTGGCCATTCTGGACGATCTGCGGGGGATCGAGTGGCATACCCGGCAGATAGCGCAGGAGCTGGCAGCAGGGGGCAGGTAAAGGCACCAAAGAAGGATTCACCACGGAGGACACGGAGGCACAGAGGTACAAAGGCACGAAAAACCAGGCACAGAGGCACACAGGGTTTATTTACTCAGTCCTCAGTCCTCATCACTCATCACTCATTACTCATTACTCATTACTCATTACTCGTTACTCATTACTCGAAAGGAGGGAGAAGCACAGGTTATGCCGATACCTCGACAGGCGGAACTGCGGAGACGTCGTACCCGAAGGGCCAAACTGGCCAAGTTGAGAAGACGGTACATGGCAGCAAAGACAGAAGAGGAGAAGGCCTGGGTGCTGCAAAAGGTGCAGAAGATTGCTCCCTGGTTGACGAAAGAGCAGTTCTTAGCGCCGATAACCAACGGGGCCAGGTGATGTAGATCGGCCCGGAGAGGAGAGACAGGCCGTCATCAGCGTATCTGACTTAAGGTAAGTTGCCAGCTCAGGGTATCCTGGAGAATCTGCAGGCTTGCGCTCGCTTCGGTGAAGAGTCTACCAAGCTGTTCGATGACGGTCAAGAGGAGCTGGATCCCGATCGGCCCGGCATGGGTGAGGATATGCGAGTAGTAATGGAGCTGGAATTCCTGGTCCTGATCGGAATGAAAACGGCGGATCGCCTCCTCATCCATGGTCTCGACCTCGGTGTTGATCGGGATGACGTAGCGGGGAACACGGTGAATCCCTATCGATCCCTCGAGCCAGCCGAGCAGGAGAATACCGACCAGGGTGGCCTGTTCGTTCAGATAATCTGGGCTGAAGACCGCATTCTGCTCGGGAGGGGTGGTGAGACGAGGACCGTAGTTCCCGTAGTCGGGATTGATGAGCTGGGAATCGTAGATGATACCGACCGTCTCGGTACCGATGCGGACAAACTGGCCAAAGGCGTAGTCGTGCGGTTGAGGAGGATCGGCCGTCTCCAGCCGGTCCAGGATACGGCAGAGATAGTCGATATGGGAGTTTGATTTCACGATCTTCCCGATGATCACTGTTACCGCCTCCTGATTTTACTGACCGCTTTGCGCGAGATGCGAAGAGGGATGCCTTCTCTCTCCAAAAACTCCTGGAAGAGACGATAGAAGTGCTCTCGATCCTGGCCGGTCAACACCGCGGCAGCATCGGCGGTCTCAATGGTGTACGGATACCCATTCCCGATGACCAGGTCGGCCCGCACGATATCGACCACCCAGGGGAGGAGTCCTGCTTCATATACCCAACAGGGAATCTCCAGACGGGCCGGGGGGAGATGGCGGGTGGTCTTGAGATAGAGAAACCCGAGGGCATGGGCCTGGTCTTCGTAGTGCGAGAGGATCCCTTTGCGCCGGCAGTAGAAGAACGGGGTACGATCCCCCCAGGAAAAGTTCCGGCCGACCAGGATGGCATCATGTATGGAGGTGGCCGGAGGCAGATCGCCGACCAGGGTCAACATCTCGACCAGATCCCGCGCATAGGTGGTATCGATGTACCCGACCAGAGGGACCCGGGCCTCTGCTGCCGTGCGCAGGAGTCGCAGGATGGCCTGCACATACCCGTTCCGGTACTCGTCGGACAACCGTTCGGCAAAGGAGACGATAAGCGAACCATCCAGGAACACCACCGGCAGCGGATCGCGACTGTGCGTCGTGATATACTCCTGCAGCACTTCCACTTCCATCTGAAAGCGGTGCAGGCTGATGGTCGCTTCGGAAAAGAGTCGTTCCCCTCCTTCCAGGGCCATGATTTCCCGGGGAGTCCTGATTTCTACCCGGTTCTCTTTGACGTATTCTCCGGTCGGCAGGTGCCGGTTTTCAAACCAGGCGACCTGAATCAGGGCCACAGGGACGGAAAAGTCCTTGCTGGGGAGGATCTGGCTTCCATCCACGGCAAAGGTCGGGGTGGCACAGATGGTCTGGTAAGCCCAGTCCCGTGCCTCCTGGTGACTCTGCCAGCGGGGGGTAAAAGGGATGTGCAGGCTCCGGTATTCGGCCACCTCTGGACTGGGCAGAGCACCCGGCCAGGGGTCAGACTGGAGTCTTCCCTGCCAGGCCTCCCAGGGGAGGGTTTGCAGTTCTTTTAAGGCTCTGGTATAAAGGGCGGCTTCATCACGATATTCGCTGTTGTAAGTAGAGAAATCCTCCCGTTTTTTCTCCAACGCCTCGAGTACCTTCTCACGATAGAGCATCCCTGCTCCCTCTCCTCTTCCCTCTCCCCGGTACTCCCTGGAGGCCTTCTGCCTCTTCTACAGCTTGTACCCGATCTTCCGTAAGAAGGCCTTCCGCTCGGCCACATCCTCGGCGGTCTCTATCCCTTTACTCTTGAGCCCGTCGATCACACCCAGGATTCCCCTCCCCTGCTCCGTCTCTGCCAGCACCACCTCGACCGGATTGGCCGTGGCACAGAAGATACGGCAGACCTCCGGCACATTCTTGATCGCGTTGAGCACGTTGATCGGGTAGGAGTCTTTGAGCAGGATGATGAAGCTATGACCGGCGCTCAGGGCATAGGCATTCTTTTGCGCCAGGGAGATCAACTCCTCGTTGGTACCGCTGGACCGCACCAGGCAGGGGCCCGAGGATTCGCAAAAGGCAAGACCAAACTGGATGCCCGGTACCGTATTGACCAGGGCTTCGTGAAGATCTTCCACCGTCTTGATGAAGTGAGACTGTCCCAGGATCAGGTTCAGCTCTTCCGGCTTTTCGATCTTGACCGTAATCAGCTCCATACCCCTCTCCTTCTTGCTCCCAAAGGTTACGCCATGGCACGAGATGGAAAACGTATTCTCTGCGTCTACGTATAGGGAATTCCACAGGAAAAGTCAAGCAAAACCCTGGAGAGCGCCTTGGTAAATCCTCAACCTCTTCCGGCGTCTTCCCCAGGCTCATTGCAGGGAAAAGCGGTTCTGGTCAAGCACCAGGGTGGCACCGGTGATGGGATGTAAGACTCGACAGTTCAACGCATATTCTCCACGGGCAAACGCAGGTCTTACCCGGAACAGGGAGACCGGGCCAAAATCCTTCTCCGTTTCAGGGGGGAGCAACAGGGAACCATCTGCCCCTCTATTCAGCACGGAAAACAGCTCGGAAGCCGGGGATTCGAGCCAGACCTTGATCTCTACTGCCAGGGGGGAGGGGCCTGGATTGGCTATTTGCACCACCGATGCGGTAACGGTATCCCCGTCCCTGTAAGTGGGTTGACTCATCTGGATATTACAGAGGGGGGGAAGGGGAGCCTTCCCCTTGAGACGGTAGAGAGTCCCATCAGACTCGCTGTAATGCGCCAGGTAGAGTTCTCCCTTTTCGTCTTGGCCAAAGGTGCTGATGGAAAGGCCGGTTTCCAAGAGCAGGGTGGAGGTCCAGCGCCCGCTTTTCTCCTCTCTGGCTCCCCAGATCCGGCCGGAGCAGTAATCGGCGTAGAAGTACGTTCCATAGTGCCAGGGGATCTGGGAGCCTCGATACCGGTATCCCCCGATAATCGAGCATCCCTGCTCGTGAGAGTATTCGAGGATGGGCAAGGTGAGCGTGCCGTCGTTACAGTTTGTAGAAGGGAGAAAGCAATGCTTCCCCTCCATGCGCCGCCAGCCGTAGTTCTCTCCCCCCGGACTGGTGGCTGGTTGCCAGTCCACCTCTTCCCACCTGTCCTGACCCACGTCGGCGATGAACAGATCACCGGTGAGACGATCAAAGCTGAAACGCCAGGGATTTCGTAACCCGAAAGCCCAGATCTCCTCTCGTGCCCCCGCTTTCCCCACAAAGGGGTTATCGGGGGGAATCGTATAGGGTTCTCCGTTATCGACATCGATACGTAACAGCTTTCCCAGCAGGTTCCCCAGGTTCTGGGCGTTGTTCTGGGGATCCCCTGCTGCCCCTCCATCCCCGGTGCCGATGTAGAGGTATCCGTCTGGACCGAACTGCAACTGCCCGCCGTTATGGTTGGCAAAGGGCTGGGGGATGGTGAGGAGAATGGTGGCAGAGGCGGGATCAGCCACGTTGGGGTCGGCAGAGACCCTATAGCGAGCGATTACCGTATTGCCGGCCGTATTCGTATAGTTGACGAAGAAGAAACCACTGCTCCGGTAATGAGGAGGAAAGGCGATACCTAACAGTCCCCGTTCCCCGCAGCAGGAGACCAGGGGAGCAATATCCAGGAAGGGGGTGGGTAAGACCTCTGTGCCGTCATAAATGAGGACCTGCCCCTCTTGCAGGACAAGGAAAAGACGAGCTGAGCCGTCACCGGCATGGGCAATGGCAACGGGTCGAGCCAGCCCTGTAACCAGAGGCTCGAGATCGATGGTGGCCGCCTGTCCTGTACCAAGGCTGAAGAGAAGCAGCATGACGAGTCCTGGCAGGAACCAGAAGACGGGCTTCCCTCTCCCTTGCCGGTATACCGTTGATGGGTTTTGACCTGTAGTGTCCATCTGGGGCTCCTTTTGCTCTCTGGGTCGTCCTAAGGTAATAGAAACTCCCTGTCCCTGGCCTGGACCTCCAGAAGATCTGTTTACAGAGTGGGAGCAGAGAGAAAACGCTCCAGGGTGCGGGCATTGGCTAAGGCATAGCCCTGGGCATCGTTATTAAAGTAGATGTATACGGTCAATCCCTCCTGTAGATAGCGACGAATCTTTGCGGCTTCTCTCTCGAGTTCCTGGTCTGAATAGCTCGAGGCAAAGAGCTGTTCGCGTCCATGATAGCGGAAATAGGTAAAAGGAGCCGTAATGACCTCTTCCCGGGGATAGCGGGGGGAGTCGGCAATGCATAGCGCCACCCCATAGGTCTTGAGCAGGGTATAGACCGGTTCGGTGAACCAGGAAGTATGGCGAAACTCGCAGACCAGTTGTAGAGAGGAGAGCTCACACGCTCCCCTGAGGTGCATCGTCTGCTGGAAGAGGCTCTCCAGGCGGGAGAGGTCCTGTTTAAAGCCGGGAGGGAACTGCAGCAGTACCGGTCCCAGCTTGGACCCGAGATGACAGGCATGGTGAAGGAAGCGATCCCACGGCTCCTCTACATTGTGTAAGCGTCTTACATGGGTGATGAGGCGGCTGGCCTTGACCGCAAAGCGAAACCCTTCCGGGACCTGTTCCGCCCAGCGGGTAAAGGTCTGGGGACGGGGGAGATGATAGAAGGAGGCGTTGATCTCGGTAGTGCGAAAGGCCTGGCTGTAGTAGCGGAGATACTCCTTTTGCGGCAATGTCTCCGGATAAAACCGCCCCTTCCAGTGGGCATAGACCCAGCCCGAGGTTCCAAGGTAGTATTGACCTGTGCCGCCCATCGTTTCGCCGGTCTCTTGCTCTCTTAGCCGTTCTCTCCGGGTCTGACAGAGAAAGGCCTTTCCGGTAATGACTGGCCAGAAAACGCTCAGGTACTGGTAACCATCTAAGTGTACCCGATTTGCGAGCGAGAAGCCACCCCTTTCCCTGAGGAAGCCCTATCTCTTTTTTCCTGGGTCCAGACTTGCAAAGAAGGAATGACTGCTGTATATTGAGCAGGGGAAAAAGCGGATAACATGCTGATCCGGCAGGGCAAAGCGCCAGGATCGAGTCGAGCAAAAGGGGCGATGGGGGTATGAGCACAGACCAGAAGGCCAGATCTGGGGATGGATACCCACAAGAATGGCTGGCTGAAGAAGAGGAGATCCACCTGGTCGATTTCCTCTACCCGCTCTTCAAGCGCCGCTGGTTGATCCTTTTGATCCTCCTGGTTGCTGTCGGTCTGGCAGGACTCTTCGTTTTCCTCTCTCCCCCCATCTACGAGGCAAGGGCGGTAAT
>RFHZ01000605.1 GCA_003696125.1 Nitrospinota bacterium | reverse complement strand
GGCCATCCATGACATCGATATGGATCCAGTCCGCCCCGGCTGCTTCTGCTTCTCGTACCTGGTCTCCCAGGCGGGAAAAATCGGCGGAGAGCAGAGAAGGGGCAATCTTGATCTTTCCCATGGTTTCTCCCTCTAGGAACGCAGGAAATCGTGTATCCCCTGGCAGAGCAGCTCGACTCCCAGGGGTAAGGCCTGCTCGTCGATATCGAATTGCGGATGATGATGCGGTTTATCGATGCCTTTAGCTTCGTTTCTCGCCCCCACAAAGAAGTAGCATCCCGGTGCCTGCTGGAGCCAGAGGGCCATATCATCCCCGGCTGTGATGGGAGGAGGGGTCAGGACCCGTTGTGGGCCGACCACTTCCCGCGCCACCCGCAAGAAGCGCTCCGTCATCTCCGGGTCGTTCACCACGGCCGGGGTGCCTTCCTGCCAGGTGAGGGCTGCTTCGCCGCGTAAGGTCTGGGCCGTACCGCGAACAATGGTCCCGAGCCGTTCCTGGAGCATGGTACGGGTGGCTGGCTGGAAGGTGCGGAGGGTTCCCTGCATGGTCACCTGCTCCGGAATGATGTTGAACGTCGTGCCGCCATGGATGGAGGTGATACTGAGCACGGCGGTATCGACCGGATCGACCTCTCGCGCCACCAGCGACTGGACCATGGTAATGATATGCGCCGCCATCAGGAGCGGGTCCACCGTCTCCTGGGGTCTGGCCGCATGTCCTCCTCGTCCCACCACCTGAATGGTGAACATGTCTGTGGCGGCCAGGGCCGCTCCTGGCCGGGCAGCAACGGTACCTACCGGGAGTTCGGTGGTGAGATGGAGACCCAGGACCGCATCGACCGTTATCCCGGCCAGGGCACCATCCGAGAGCATGGCAGCAGCCCCGTTCCCCACCTCCTCGGCTGGTTGAAAGAGAAAGAGGATCTTGCCGGATAAGGATTCGGGAGACTGGGCGAAGATCTTGGCCGTGGTCAGCAGGATCGCGGTGTGGCCGTCATGCCCGCAGGCGTGCATCTTCCCGTTGATGGTTGATCGATAGGGAGTGTCCCGCTCTTCCTGGATCGGCAGGGCATCCATATCGGCCCGGACCAGCACCGTTCTCCCTGGCCGGCCAGAGTCGAGAAGGCCCACCACGCCGGTCTTGCCCAGGTTTCGCCGCACCTGTAGCCCAAGAGCTGCCAGCCTGGTTGCCACCAGATCGCTGGTGCGATGCTCTTCAAAGGCGGTTTCCGGATAGCGGTGTAGATCACGCCGCAGATGAATCGTCTCCCCTGCCAGGGCCTGTACGGCATCATGAAGGGAAGGAGTAGACATGGGTTTGCTCCTTATGGTATCAGGCACACCAG
>RFHZ01000604.1 GCA_003696125.1 Nitrospinota bacterium | reverse complement strand
TTCAAAAACCGTTCAGCACGCACCGGCACTGGTCATCCGGACACGCCCCTTGTTGATGCGTTCTGGTCCTCATCACTGGTGACGATCGGACGGGAAGCCACCAGCATGGGTCCCTTTTCCGTCAACAGCACCCCGTTGATCGCACTCTCCACATCTCTATGCTGGAGGAGGGGATGGGAAGGGGGAAAGGCCTGGGAGGGAAACTCCTGTACCTGAATCGTCTCTTCTGTTTCCAGGTCCCGTATCTCTCCCCATACTACCTGACCCTGGGTATCAACGATGTAGATGAGATTCAGGTTGTTATCCGTAAAGGAGGATAAGACCAGATTGGATTCGATGTATGCAGGGTTCCGATCCTGCACAAAGGCATACGTATCATCCCAGGCTGCCCAATCGTTGCATAAGAGGCTGAGGTGATAAATCTCCCTCTGTAACGCCTCCACACTGCGTTCCAGATCCTTTTGTGCCTCTTCCCGCTCGAGGGCCGTAAAGCTGGGGAAGATGACGAAACGCTGGATACTGTAATCCAGCACGGCATACAATACCACGACCAGGCACAAAATGGCCAGGATCCTGACTCGTAATGACATGAGTCTGCCCTCCCAGGTAACCCCTTGTTTTCTCTCCTGCCTCTCCCCCATACTCTTATCGGTAATCGTCGCCGGGTTCTTGAGGGTCTCAGACCCAGGTCTACATCGCTCTTCTCATCCCGGTGTTCTCCGCAGGAGCAGCAGGCAGGAGCAGCGGTAGGGGGCTTTCCGGTAACGCAGGGCTTCCCTTCCCCATCTAAAGATAATATAGCATATCTGGGAGGCTTAGCGGCAAAAGGGATCTCTCCGGGAATGCAGGAGCAGCAGGAAAGGCAGCCGGTCTGAAGAGACCGGTATCTGATGGTGGGTTGGGAAGCTGACCTGGCTGGGGAGGCGGTTACACCTTTTCTGGTTGACAAGGAGCATGGGAATCGGGTATGAATAGGGAGAGACGATGGTTTCCTGGCAGACAAACCCGCCTGTCACAGTGAGTCGAACGCTTCGTGTTGGTATCAACGTAGGGAGTATCCATGTACCGTCCTTGCTGTCTCTGGTTCTTGCTGGGCCTGGCTCCTCTTTTTTTGCTGATGGCTGCTCAGACCCGGGCCGGCCAGGATGACCCGCAACGGCTCCTCGGTTTTGCCGATTCTCTGCTCCAGGAAGGAGAGTACTTCCGCGCCATCACCGAGTACAAGCGCTTCCTCTTCTCCTATCCCTCCCATCCCCGCGCCCTGGAGGCTCGCTATAAGATCGGGCTGGCCTATTTCCGGGGGCAGGAGTGGGAGGAGGCGATCCTCCGCTTCCGGGAGATCGTGGAGGCCTATCCCCAGGAGGAGATAGCCAGGGATGCGCTCTTCATGATCGGAGAAGCGTATTACCGCAAAGGGGATTACCCCAGCGCCATCCGCGTGTACCAGGCGATTACCGCCCATTATCCCCAGACGGAAACGGCGACCAAAGCCCGTTACCGCATCGGGTGGAGCCTCCTGCGCCTGCGACAGTGGGAGGAGGCTGCTACCCAGTTCGCGGCCATCGAGGAGCAATCCCCTTACTACCCTTCGGCACAAACCCTCATGCAGGAGGCGAAAAAGGGAGAGACCCTGCCCCGCAAGTCTCCCCTCCTGGCCGGGATCCTCTCCGGACTGCTACCAGGCGCCGGGCAGGCGTATAACGGCCGGTACCGTGATGCCCTGGTCGCCTTCCTGCTAAATGGAGCCTTTATCCTGGGAGGGATAGAGGCGATCCGTGCCGGGAACGAAGCCCTGGCCGGTGCCATCTTCTTCTTTGAAGGCGGATGGTACAGCGGGAATGTGTACGGCGCCATCAATGCGGCACACAAATTTAACCGGGATGTGGAAGAACGCTTTTTGCAAGGTTTAGAATTGCAGCATCATTCCATACTCCGCAAGCTGGGAAGCCGGGAGATTCCCCTGTTGCACCTTAGCTGGCGTTTCTAAGAGGCGCAGGAGCTTCACCACGGAGACAGGGAGGACACGGAGGGATTAAGAGCAGGCGCAAAGGCACTAAAGACCAGGCACAAAGGGACAAAGGCACAAAGGATTTACACTCATTACTCATTACTCGTTACTCATTACTCGTTACTCATTACTCGTTACTTTAAAGAAGGAGGTAAGGAAACGGTATGCATCATCTCTTTGATCTGACGGGAAAGGTAGCCCTGGTCACCGGTGGGGGAAGAGGCCTGGGCCGGGGGATGGCCCTGGCCCTGGCCGGAGCCGGAGCAGATCTGGTGCTGGTCAGCCGGACCGCCTCAGAACTGGAAGCGGTGGCGGCCGAGGCCAGGAAGCTGGGGAGACGTGCCCTCCCTGTGCCCCTGGATCTCACCGTGCCGGGGAACATCGACCGGATGGTCCAGGCGGCACTCGAGGAGTTCGGGAAGATCGACATCCTGGTCAACAATGCCGGAACCAACGTGCGCAAACCGGCGCTGGAGATCACGGCCGAAGAGTGGGAGCGGGTGGTGGCCCTGAACCTGCGGGCCGCCTTTTTTGTGGCCCAGGCTGTGGGACGCACCATGATCGAGCGCCGGCAGGGCAAGATCATCAATACCGCCTCCCTCACCAGCGAGATCGGCATTGCCAATGTCTCCGTCTATGGATGCACCAAAGGAGGCATCCGGCAGATGACCCGGGCCCTGGCCCTGGAATGGGCTCCTTACCACATCAACGTCAACGCCATCGGTCCCGGGTACTTCAAGACCTCGATGACCCGGGCCGTCTTTGAGGATCCGGAACGGCGTCGCTGGATCGAGTCCCGTATCCCCTGGGGCCGTACCGGGACCCCGGACGACCTGGCCGGTGCCGTCATCTTCCTGGCCGCCCCGGCCTCGGACTATATC
>RFHZ01000603.1 GCA_003696125.1 Nitrospinota bacterium | reverse complement strand
TGGAGGGGAAAGTCCTGGAATAAAGCCCTCTTACCGGGGGTCTGGTCTTCTTCCTCTTCGATAGAGGACCCTTCCTGCCAGCGGGAGGAGGATGAGTCCCAGCAAAAGCCCTCCTTTTTGGGCGGGCGTGGTAGAGAGCATGAGCCGGCTCATACCGATCAGGGGATATAACCCCAGGCGGACAAGGGTTCGTAGAGTGGCATGGACACGGATCTGGTCGGCCAGGGGAGGGCTGTAGCGATAGTAGAGGCCGACAAGCCACCGTCCCACAGGGTTGGTCAGCAGGAAGCGATCCCGGAAGTCACGCAACACCTGCACCTCTGGCTCCAGGGGTGAACCAAAGGCCGCGGTAGCGATGAAACATCCTCCCCCCCCAGAGCCACCAGCCTGTGCCTTCGGAGCTGCCGGACTCCTTGTGCCTGTCTGCGGAGTTGGGGAAGAGGCAAACACACCGAACAGGGTCAGGTGGTCGGTATGCCCTACCACGACATTCTCCTCTGCCAGCACCGTCGAGGAGAGTCGCTGCCAGGTGGTGCCATCAGAGGCCCAGAGGGTAAGGGTCTCCTCTGAAATGGTGGTGCCATCCACCACCCCGTCCTGGTCCTCATCGGCGTACGGTATGCGGAGGGTGATGACACGCTGCAGGCTTTCTTCCCCGCTCTCCAGGCTAACCATAACCACCATGCCGGCCGGTTCTCCGGGTAGTGCAGGCTGGTCAGGGGTCTCTACCCTGATCGTATCATCGGTGCTCAGCGCCCCGGTAGGGATCTCGATCGTTACCCCATCTGCGGTCACGACGGTGTTGTCTTCCCCGGCCCGGAGGAACTGCTCTTTGCTCCCGACACTCTCCAGGATGTCAGGGAAGAGAGCGGGCTGGGAATTGCTCACGGTCACCGTGATGGGAGGCGACACCACCTCGCTTCCTCCCGGCAGGGTAACCACCACACGCAGTGCATAGTCTCCATCCGGGTAGAGGGTGGTATTCCAGGCGGCCAGGAAGGGGGCAGCGTGAGTTTCCTCTATAGGGAGCCAGGGTGAGGAATTGGTTTCGTCCTGGGGCCGTATCTGGAAGAGCATGCTGGCTATGGGCATATTTGCCGAAGCAGCAATGGTGACGGCATTACCGGCAACCACATCTCCTGGCCGGGGCGTGTCTATCTGCACCGTGAAAGTCTCGGGAATATCCTCGACCGGGGTGATGGTCACGGTGACGGTGGCCGTGGCCGTGGCCTGCCCATCGCTGACCGTGTAGGTAAAGGTATCGGTACCAGAGAAATC
>RFHZ01000602.1 GCA_003696125.1 Nitrospinota bacterium | reverse complement strand
CTGGCCGAAGTCGAGCGCCAGCATATCGCCGAGGTGTTACGCTATACCGGGGGAAACAAGACCCGGGCAGCAGAGATCCTGCAGATCTCCTATCCGACCCTCCTCAGCAAGATCCGTAAATATCACCTTGCCGATCCACCGGCCCCGACCGATCCCTTCTGGCCTTCGACAGAGTCAGAGGAGCCGGAGGAATAGGCACCCTACGCTAGTCGAGCTGGATACACCACTGCCGTATCGTCTCTTCCGGGATCAGGTACTTCCCCCCCTGGCTCAACTCCTGTTCCCACAACTGGGGCTCTCCGGCTTCCCACCGGTAAGGGAGCTGCACAATGCTCCCTGGAACGGTAAGTGTTTCCAGGGCGCGCAGGGCATCAAGGATGATGCGTCGCTGCAGGTCACGGTCGAGCGGCTTGCCGGTCTGGTGTCCCTGAGGGAAGTTGAGGAAGACGGTACGAGGAGCCTTGACCGCATGGGAGACGTCGAGGGCCGAACTCATGGCCACGGTGCAGATCCCCGCTTCCTCTACCTGCCGGGCGATCAGTCCCACGGACTGATGACAGAGAGGTCAGGCCGGCACCAGGAAGAGGACATCGACCTCCTGCGCTTTGAGCTTTGCGATCAGGGCCGGGGTCATCTCCTCTCTGAGCGCGGTGCGTTTAAAGATCCGCCCCATGAAGGTATAGTTCGGGTCGGCCAGCGATCCGATGATCCCTTCTGCCTCCAGTTCCCGGAACCGCTCGATGGGAAAGATACAGTTGATGTCCTTTTCCGCATCGGTGTGATCGTAATGATCATGTGAGATGAGCAGTTCGGCTGGATCAACAGCCTTGGGGATTTCACGGAAGGTTAAGTCGTTCTTCTCCGGGTTAAAAGGGGGCTGGGTCTTATGGTAGACCCCTCCCGAACTGATAAGAGCGACACGGCAGTCCCGTAGCGGCTTGGTCAGGGGAGTCCAGGGACTCGAATCATAAACGGACCACCGGTAGTCTGGGAACCCGACGTACTGCTCTTTCACCAACTCCATATACGCGATCGCCATACCTACCTCCTTTGCTTGTCGGCCACAGGGGAGATGTGGCCGTTACCCTGGAACGATCGGCAAGACCACATGGGAAGGATGGGCAGCATCATGGTAGACCGTGTTATGGGCTACCACCATCCGTCGTTCCTTCCCCAGGGGACCTCCGGTATTAGGATTGACGTCGAAGTGCGGAAAATTACTGCTCGAGATATCGAGTCGAATGCGATGCCCGGCTTGAAACCGGTTACCGGTCGGTTGGGGTTCGATGGTGATTTCGTAGATCTCACCCGGTACCATCAACTCCGCCTTCTCCCGGGAATGGCGATACCGCATCCGGATGATGCTGTCGGTCAGGTTCAGGGCATACCCGTCCGGATAGTCCGGACTGGGGGGATAGAGGTCGATGAGCTTGGCCGTAAAATCGGTATCCACAGCCGAAGAGGAGACCCAGAGTCTTACCGTGACGGGACCGATCACCTCCACATCCTCGGGTAGAGGGGGAGTCATGAAGACCAGGACATCGGAGCGGGCGGCCAGGGGCAGGGTATCCTTACAGGCAAAGAGATGGGGTCTTCCCCGCTGATCGAATCCCCCTCCTTCCACGATACCGGGGAAGTGAGGATTTTGCAGGTGACCACCGATAGTCGGTACCGGGTTGCGAGGATCGTAAGTATAGGTGCTGGGCGGTTCATCAGGAGCCGGAGGATCAGGGGTCAGGCTCCCATCGGCGTGCAGGTAGTACGGGGTAAAGCGGGTATGGGGGAGAGGCCACTCCTGGGCATGGCGCCAGTACCCGCCATGGTTGAGCCTTCCCTCCCGGTTCTTCTTCCCATCCCCTCCTCCCATGACAAAGAGCCTGATCGGTGGTCCTTCCAGGACATCGGTCTTCATCCCTTTCAACCAGTGGTCGAACCATTTCAGGCGCAGGTCGTTGAGGTTATGCAGGGGAGACTCCACCCCGAAATCGACCTCTCCCGACCAGGACTGGGTGTAGGCATCGAGGCCGTGTAACCAGGGACCGATCAGGAGGCGTTTGGGGGTCTGGTGTCGCCTGCTCATCTCCTGGTACTTGGTGAGGGTAGCCCAGACGTGGTGGCCGTACCAGGAGGTTTGCAGGTAGATGGGGATATCGGGGTAGTCGTCAATAAATTCCTCGATGTTACATCCCTCCCTCTTCCAGTATTCGTCATAGTCGCCATGACTGGACATCTCCAGGAACCACTCTTCATAACTCGGGACGTAGCGCAGGGGGGAGGCACCTTTTTTGAGGGGGAGATGACCCAGCCACTCCTGGAGGTGAGAGCAGGCCTCATCGAGGGCCTGCTGCACCAGGGGATCAGCGGCGGCTTCCTTGCTATAGCGTGCCATCCAGAAGACGTAGGGGAGGAGAACACCGTATTCGAAAGCTCCGGAATGCCGTATGGTACGGGTAAAGTAGTTATAGCCCCCGTCGAGCAGAAACTGCGCCTTGAGATGAGGAGGTTTGAGTACCGCCAGGGCCTGTTGGGTCGCCGTGGAGTAAGAGAGCCCGATGGTACCCACCTGCCCATCGCTCCAGGGTTGCCCAGCGATCCACTCCACCGTATCGTACCCATCCGGTCCCTCGTTCATCAGGAAGTACCAGCTCCCTTCTGACTGAAACCGGCCCCGTACATCCTGGAGGACACTCACGTATCCTCGAGCAGCGAAAAACCTGGCCGTAGCGATGAGAGGGAGCCGTTCCTTGTTGTACGGGGTACGTTCCAAAATGGTGGGGAACTTCCCGTCCACCACCTTTCCCCGGAGGGCCGGACGATAGATGTCGGCGGCTAACCGGGTACCGTCGCGCATCGGGATCAGGACATTCTTCTCTACAACCACATCGTACTGGAGCGAAGAGCCCTGGTACGGGGATAGACGCATGCATACCCTCCTTCCGGGAGAAACAATTCCGCTTCGGCTTTTGCTGTTTTTTTACACCGAAAAGGATGGCGGTGTCAAGGGGAGAAGGCATCTGGACTGACCCTGTCCCGCTGACCTCATAGACAATTACCCTTTTTTTCCCTGCATCCATCTGGGTTTTTACAGCAGTTAAGGTATAAAGAGCAGGGATCTTCTGCCCGGATCTTAAAAAATTTTTGCTGTGATATGGAGAGCAGTAATTTTTTTGTTGACATTATTCACAAAATTAATATCTTATTTGGTTAATGGGAGTCCGTGCGCACAGCTTCCTATCAGGCAACTGCACAAAAGGGAGGAGGTGAGATAGGATGAGAAAGCTGTTTGCACTGGGCGTGCTCATGGCTATTCTGGCCTTCTCCGCCCTCTCCTTTGCCGGAGAAGGAGCGGCCCACCATGATGACATCTGCAAGAAGGATGTAAGAGTCGTGGTGGCGTGCGGCGAAGGCGCAGCATAGTCGTCTCCAGGGAGTAGCGATTTCCCATCTGCCGGCGATGGGAAATCGCTTGTATGCCTGCCTTCGCCGTGAAAAACCTTTCCTGATATCCTGCCTGTCGCTTTCCTCTTTTACCATCGACACCTCTACCTATCGGCAATCTGGTCTGAAAACATGAGGAAGAATTTGCCTGGGAGGGACATGGGCAGGCTAATCGTGCCGGGAACGTATTCCTGCTGCGAAAGGAAGGCAGGGAAATTTTGGTGTTGACAAGCGAAGGCATTTTTAGTATGTATGTTGAAGCTCGAATAGAGGGAAGAGCGGAAAAGGCATCATGGTAAAAGAGAAAAAAGAAGGGGGGTGATGCGGTTTTCCCGACGGTTTTCTTCTTCAGGCTAGTTAGGTGGAGTGGATCTTTTTCTCCTATCTTTCCAGATAAGGGAGGGAGGTTATGATGCGAAACGTGATTGGAAAGATCGGTGTAGTGTTGCTGGCCAGTCTCTTTGTGCTCACCCTGTTCCCGGGGATGAGCTGGGCCCATCCGGAAAAATCTCACCTGGTACGCATCCTGGAGCGAGGAGTTCTCCGGGTAGGGAGCTCAGGGGATTACAAGCCGTTTAGCTTCATCGTACCCAAGACCGAGGCGGAAAAGGGACGCCTGGCCGTAGCGAAGACCGGTTCTCGACTGGCGGCCAAGAAAGAGGATGAGGTGCTGATCGGCTTTGATGTTGATGCAGCCAAAAAACTGGCCGAAGATCTGGGGGTCAAGGTCGAGTTTGTCCCCTTTGAATGGCGCAACCTGATCGCCGGTCTGGTGGCAGACAAGTACGACATCGCCATGAGCGGGATTACCATTCGCCTGGAACGGGCCAAGTCGGTTCATTTCAGCGATCCCTACATCCTGATCGGTTCTTCCCCGCTGGTGCGGAAAGAGGATGCGAAACGGTTCCGCTCCTGGCAGGATGTGGATCGTCCCGGCGTGGTGGTGGTGGTGACCCTGGGAACCTCCAACGATCAGATCGTGACCAAGCGGTTTAAGCACGCCACCATCAAGCGTATCACTGCTCCGGCCAGTACCGTGGCCGAGCTGTTGGCCGGCCGGGCCGATGCGACCATCACCGATAACATCGCGGCGGTCATGCAGGCGCAGGACCATCCGGAGCTGTACGCCGTAAACCCGAGACACCCGTTTGAAAAGGATTACTTTGGCTATCCGGTCCAGCAGGGAGACCCGGATTGGCTCCAGTTCGTCAACACCTGGATTCGCCTGAACAAGCAGGATGGATTCTTTGAAGAACTGGAACAGAAGTGGATCGCCTGGTAAGGAGACTGAGGAGATAAAATGACGCTGAGGCAGGACTCCTGCCCCAGCGTCATGCTGTTAAGGAAGAGAGGGTGTGGACGACGAACATGCAGAAAATATATGGTGACCCCCAAACGAGAAAGAAATATCTGCTTCTTCTGTCCTGTGTAGTCCTCCTGCTTCTGGCCGGTTGCGGTAAGGTCAAGTATTCACCGGCCTGGTATCTCTTTACCCCGATCTCTCCAGGTGGACGCAAGAATATCGTCTTGATGCTGAGCGGGTTGAAATGGACCCTGCTGGTAACCATTGCCGCCCTGATCGGTACCCAGATCGTGGGATTTATCGTTGCCCTGATGCGGCTGACCAAGAATAAGTTGTTCAACGGTATCGCCGCCATCTATCTGGAGCTCTTCCGCAATATTCCCCTCTTTGCCCTCCTCTTTGCCGTGTACTATGTCTCTCCGATCCTGCTGGGACTCTCCCTTTCCGCCTTTCAGGCCCTTGTCCTCTCTATTGTCTTGAATGAGAGCGCCTTTGTCTGCGAAATCTATCGAGCCGGTATCGAATCGATCTCCCATGGACACATCGAAGCGGCCCGTTCTCTCGGCATGTCGAGCTGGCAGACGATGAAGCGGATCGTTTTTCCCCAGGCCGCCCGGCGCATGCTTCCTGCCCTGGCCAACAACGCCATCGTGCTGACCAAAGACACGGCCCTGGGGGCTGGACTGGCAGTAGGGGTGTTGGATCAAAAGGCCCTCTTTCTGGATACGCTCAATTATCGTCCGTTTGAGATCTATACTTTCCTCCTTTTAGAATACCTTTTCCTCTTACTTCTTCTCTCCCAATGCGTCCGATGGATTGAAAAGAAGACAGTGATCGCCTAAGCACGCATCAGTAGGAAAGGAATCTTGATGAGGCAACCTCGAGCGAAGATCGGTCAGGTACGGGACAGGATATACCGGGTGTGGCGAGCAGGAGTGGGACTGGGATTGCTCCTCCTCTTGAGCGGGTGCGCCTCCAATCTGAGCTATCACTGGCGCTGGGAGGTCATCTCTCCCTGGGACCCCCAGGGAAAGGCGAACTTCCTTTACCTGGTCGCCGGATTTCCCGTCACGCTGGAGATTACCGCCCTCTCGATCGTCTTTGGTATCCTCTTTGGTTTAGTCATCGCCTTTTTACGTTTATCCCGCTTTACCATAAAGATCGGGAGGATTGAGCTCAAAGTCTATCTCCTTTTCCATCTCCTGATTCGAGTCTACCAGGAGGTGCTCCGCAACGTGCCCCTCTTTACCCTGATGCTCTGGATGTACTTTGCCGCCCCGATCATTACCCCCATAGAGACCGATCCGTATCTGGCCGTGGTCTTGACCCTCAGCATCACCGCAGCCGCCTTTATGTCCGAGGTGTTCCGCGCCGGAATCGAATCGATCGATCGAGGACACATCGAAGCGGCCCGCTCTCTCGGCATGTCCGGCTGGCAAACCATGCGCCGGATCGTCCTCCCGCAGGCGATTCGCCGGGTGCTGCCCCCGATCACCAGTGAGTTTGTCATTATCGTGAAAGCCTCTTCTATCGCCTCGTTTGTCGGGGTAGCCGAGTTGACGCGACGTGCCTTCCAGATCATTGCCGGCCCATTGACGCAGACGCGCCAGCCGGAGATCTACGCCTTTCTCACCTTAGAATATCTCATTATCCTGGTCACCCTCTCCCGCTTTTCACAATGGCTGGAGAAGAAGACGGCAATTCCTTAGACTGATGAAGGGGGGATTCTGGTGGGTTTTATACGAAAGAACGAAGTGCTGATACTCCTCGGTATTCTCCTGGCCCTGCCGACCTTTGTCTTTCCGATCGGGGTCATCCGGGGATTCGATATCGAAACACAGGCTATCTATCTGTTCGATCAGGATCCATTCTACATCATCGCGCTCCTCTTCCCGCTCCTTTCTTCCCTGTACGTATTTCTGCGGCGCAAGGCGATTCAATCCCCTTCGACAGTTTTTGCCCATGCCGTGCTCTCCATCATCTTCTGTATCGACATCGTTTTCCTCTACTTTCGTTTCCACTTCCTGAAACCGGATCCGACCTGGGTGGCACTGACCTTTCTCCTGGGCTATGTGTTTATCTTCCTGGGTAATCTCAAGAACTTCTTTTTTCCTTATGAATTCCTGCGTGCCTATCAGCCCCATCTGCCGGTGCGTCTGCAGGCTCCCCCTTCTGGATGGGAGAAGTGGGGAATTGCCCTGCTCATCCTGGGAGTGCTGGTCGGATTTCAGGGATACTACTCCCGTTTCTTTCTGGGGCAGGGACCACGTATCATCCTGATCATTGCCGGGATAGAAACCACCCCGGAACAACGGATACAAATGATGATGGGATTTGGGGTACTTGCCTTTATCTGTGGAACCCTTTTCCTCTTAAAACCCAAGAAGGAGAAGAAGGCTAAGAGAGGGTGAAGGGGCAAAGAGAAGGAGGATGGTTTTGAGCGATCCAATTATTCGAGTGGAGGACCTGCACAAGAGCTTTGGGAGTTTAGAAGTCCTGAAAGGGATAAGTCTCGAAGTCAACAAGGGGGATGTGGTCTGCATCATCGGTGCCAGCGGTTCAGGAAAGAGCACCTTCCTGCGCTGTATCAACTTCCTGGAGGAGCCGACCAAGGGGAAGATTTACATCGAGGGGAAGCTCATGGGGTACCGCGAGCTCCCGGATGGACGGCTGGTCAGGGATTCGCAGGCCAATATCAACCGGATGCGGGCCGAGATCGGGATGGTGTTCCAGTTGTTCAACCTCTGGCCCCATAAGACGGTCCTGGGCAATGTGATCGAAGCCCCCATGATCGTGCGCAAGAAGTCACGGGAAGAGGCGGTGGCCATTGCCGAGGAGCTCCTGGACAAGGTCGGCATCCTGGAGAAAAAAGATGAATACCCCTCCCGCCTTTCTGGTGGACAACAGCAACGGGTGGCCATTGCCAGGGCGCTGGCCATGAATCCCAAGATCATGATGTTTGACGAAGCGACCTCTGCCCTGGACCCGGAACTGGTCGGTGAGGTGCTCGAGGTGATGAAGAAGCTGGCCGCCGAAGGGATGACCATGCTCGTGGTTACCCACGAGATGGGGTTTGCCCGGGAGGTCTCTGATCGCGTTATCTTCCTCCATAACGGTCGTATCGAGGAGGATGCACCACCGGAGGAGATCTTTACCAATCCCAAGAGTGAACGAACCCGCCAATTCCTGAGTAAAGTCATTTATTGAGTCACGATCACCACGAAGTCTAGAGCTGGAGAGTGCGCTGATGAATGGGTGTCATGTTCGGAAAGGGGTAAGGGATTATTTTCCTCTTCTTTTGCTTTTTTTCTTTGTCTCTAGCCTGTCCCTGATCGGGTGCGAAGTAAAGAAAGAAGAGACGCAAAAGCAGACCGAGAGGAGACAGGAGAAGGTCATCAAAACCCAGGAGATCGTGGTAGCCAAAGCCTCTACCGCCCCCACCCTGGATGGAAAGGGTACGGATGAAGCCTGGAAAGCGGCCCAGGAGTATATCATCGCGGTCAAGGGGTATAGTGGCGACCGGATCAAGATGAAGGCGGTCTATACTGACACCGATATCTTCTTCCTCTTCACCTGGTCCGACTACTCGCACTCCATCCGGCAGGCCGGCTCCTGGGAGCGGGTGCATGTGGGAGGAGAGTTTGGCAAGGCGCCTACGGAAGCCCAGGAGAAGTGGGAGCCGTTTGGGTTTGAAGATATGCTGAGCCTGGTCTGGAATATCGATTCCCCCGATTTCGAGCAGGAAGATCTGCCGCAAAAGGTGCATCTCAAGGGATTTAAAACCAGCCAGGGGAAGATGGACCGGTGGCTCTGGGCGGCCGGCACCACCGATCCGGTACACAAACTCCTCGATCAATACATCGATACGCAAGGGGTACATGATGACAGCGGAAAGAGCTTTTTGATCCCGAACACGACCGACGAAGACAATCCCAAAACGCGGATCGATGAGCGCAAGTATCCCCGTTTCATGCCTCGCGTAGACCTGGTGCAGCAGAAGATCCCCAAGCTCTTTATCGTGAAAGGTCAAAAGCCGATCCTGCTCTACTATCGCTCCGAAGTGGAGCCTTTTGACCTGGCCTTTGTCGATCGAGAGGCCACCCTTCCCGCCTATATCTTTGAAGAAAATCCTTCGGGAAGCATCATCGATATCAATGTCGGATCGACACATTTAGAACAAGAGGAGACCTGGACGGTCGAGGTACAGCGGAAGCTCACGACGGCGACACCAGAAGAGGATATCCAGTTTGACGATCGCTCCAAGACGTTTGCCTTCACCATCGGGGTCTTTGATAACACGGATACGGACGGGAGCTTTTCGGAAGTGCAGAAGCTGACCTTCGCGCAGTAGTGGTGCTTGCTTCTCCTGACAGGTCCTCTTGGCTTGAGAGGTGGAAGGGGAGAGCCCCTTCCGAGGAATAGGACCTGGATATGATGAATGGAAGAGAGGGGGCATATCCCCTGCCCGATCTCCCCAAGATCACCTATTTCTGGTGTGGTCTGCTCTGGGGGTATGCCCACCTGCGGTGGGGAATCTATGGTACCCTGATCGGCCTGGCCCTTGTGCTCCCGCCCCTGGCCCGCTACCTCCGCTTCTCTCTCTCGCCGGTGATCTGGCGAAAGAGGGTGCGCACCATCATTTCCTACTGCCTGGAAGGCATCGGGTGGATCGTGCTCATCTTCAGCGTGATCAATCTATAACCTCACCCCGTTGAGCGCCAAATCAAAGATGTCGTAATTGTGCCAGCAAAAGCCCTGGGCCACCCGCTCCTGATATTCTTCCCGCAGGGGACGGTTCAGGATCAGGGGAACGGCGGCCTCGTGCAGTCCTCCATGGGAGCGGAGTCCTTCGCGGACATGCCGCAGGTCATGGTACTCTTCGCTGACTCCCAGGACCGTGTGCGCATCAGAAAGCACCACCAGATCTCCGATACGGTCGGCAGGGAGACGGAAACGTGCTACCGCCTCTGCTCGTGTGAGCACCAGCTCGATCCCCTCGATCTCCTGTAAACACGCCTTCGCCTTTGCTACCAGTTCTACCGGCAGGTAGATGGTGGCGTAAGAGCCGAGAGCTCCGTGATGCACCACATAGGGATCGGTGATGGGGAGGATGACCCGGGCATGGGGACCGATTGCCGCATCCAGGATGGTCTGGAGGTAACGCACATTGGGGCTCCCATCCGGACGGGTCTTGTCGTTCATCCCGTGATCAGCGGTGATGGCCAGAACCACACCACGCTCGTGAAACTGCTGGAGGCGTCTGTCCAGTGCCCGGAAAAAGGCATCGGCTCCGGCTGTTCCCGGCGCGTATTTGTGCTGCACATAGTCGGTCAGGGAGATATAGAAGAGGTCTCCCCCCATCTGCTCCAGGATTCTTACCCCTGCGTCCAGGGCATAATCGCTGATCTGTCCGGAATAGATGTCCGGGTTGGGGCGTCCAACCAGGGCCAGGACATTCTCTATCCCGTTATGTTCACGCGTTACCTCATGCGCCTTCTCTGCAGAAAAGGCGATGCCTCGCCAGCCGTGGCGGAACAGGGCTAGCAGCTTGTCTTTTGCCGTGATGGCTACCACACGCTGGCCGTGATCGGCAAAGGCTTTCAGGATGGTGTCACAGCGGAGATACTCTGGACCGTTCATCATCACCTCTGCCCCTCGTGTGCCATCCGGGTTGCGGGCATCCGGGTCGTAGAAGTAGTTGCCACAGATCCCGTTGATATCCGGTGTCACACCGGTGACTATGGCGATGTTGTTCGGATTGGTGAAGCTGGGAATGACCCCTTCTCCCCGCAGGTAGGTCCCCTGCGCGATGATGCGTTCCAGGTTGGGCATCAGCCCCCGGCTCAACGCATCATCAAAATACTCCGGTGCCCCGCCATCCACACAGATGACCACGGTGGGGATGGTGGGGAGATGATACGTGCGTCCATTTACCCTAATCTGGTTGGCCATGCGCGATCCTCTCTCACCAGCGTGCCTTATCCTGAATCGATTCTCCCAGACACTGAACGATAACGTAGCCGAGGAGATTCCCCTGATCGAGCTTTTGTCTGTCACCAAGATATAGCAGTCTTCTCCCGCGCTGTCAAGGGAAAGGGCGGGACTTGTACCCGGGAAACTCCCTCTCCAGACGGTCAGGAGAGACGAGCCTCCTGCAGTCGGAGGGCCCTGGCAGCGATGCCCTGGAGCATACCGGCGAAGACGAGCTGGTGCAGGGGATAGAGGGCGTACCAGTACACCTGTCCCCCCAGACCGACCGGATCGAAGATGGCGGTCTGGCGGATGCGGGAAGACCGCTCATCTCCCTCTACGGTAAATTCGAGCCAGGCTCTGCCCGGCAGGTGCATCTCTGCCACCAGGCGCAGGTGTCGCTCCGGTTCAAAGGCCTCGACCCGCCAGAAATCGATGGGGTCTCCCACACGGACCTCTGAGGGGTTGCGACGTCCCCGACGCAACCCCACGCCGCCGACCAATAGATCCAGAAAGCCACGGAGCTGCCACAAGAAGTCGGCGTAGTACCAGCCGGTATCCCCGCCGATCCGCTGGATGGGGGCAAAGGCTGTGGCTGGGGGACAGGGGACCCGTACCTCTCGCGTATCGATAAAGCGGGTTCCGAACCGTATCCCTCCCCAGGTACGGGGAGTTCCGGCCATCGCTAGAGAATCAGACCAGCGGGTTTCTGCAAAGGCCTTGTCCTCGTTATGGAGGGCTCTCTCGATCGCTTCCGGCATCCCCATGGGCCGTACAGGGAAGACCTGCAGCGCAGAGGCGTCACGCACCACCGTCGGGTGACGGATGCTCTCGATGAGGGCCCGTCCGATACGGGCATAGACCGGGGTGACCAGTCCCAGCCAGAGGCTGGAGAGACGGGGGGTGAGTAGAGGCACAGCGAGCATTACCCGGCGCAGGCCGCGCTGTCGGGCGTACTCCCGCATCATATCCCCGTACGATACGCGGTCCGGTCCCCCTATCTCAAAGAGATGGTTTTCCGTCCCTGCCAGGTCTAAGGCGGCCAAGAGGTAGGCGATCAGATCTTCGATGGCTATCGGCTGGGTCGGGTTAGAAACCCAGCGCGGGGTGATCATGACCGGTAATCGTTCTACCAGGGCGCGTATCATCTCAAAGGAGAGGCTGCCAGAACCGATGACGATCCCGGCACGAAATTCGGTTACCGGCACACCAGACTGCCGCAGGATGTCTCCCACTTCCTGCCGGCTACGGAGGTGAGAGGAGAGGGAGCCCTCTGCTGCTCCCAAGCCTCCCAGGTACACGATGCGTTTCACAGCGGCTTTGCGTGCTGCCTGACCGAAATGGTGTGCTGCCTGGCGGTCTACTTCTGCAAAGGTACCTCCTGCTCCCATGGAGTGAATCAGGTAGTAGGCCGTATGTACCCCGGCCATCGCCGCGACCAGGCTCTGCCGATCCAGCACGTCTCCGGTAACAAGGGAGGTGGAGGGAGGGACTTTAGCCTGGAGAAACTCTGGCCGACGCACCAGACAGCGAACCGCTCTTCCTGAAGCTTCCAGGGCTTTCAGCAGGCGTCCCCCGACATAGCCGGTGGCACCGGTGAGGAGGAGTGGTGAAGGAGGGGAGGGGGTTGACATGGTGACTCCTGTTATCTGGAATAGGCTTCCGTAAAAAGGCAGACCGCACAAACCGCGATGCTCATGGGCAGCTCTGCCAGAAAATTATGGCATGGCTTCATTATAGCATGGCGCTTCTGACAATGCGAGGAAGCGAGAGAGGTTGTCAAGGGAGGTGTTCCGTGGTAGAATACCTCTTAACAGCCATGTTTCAGCGGTAATAGATGGGTGGTGGGGAATAACCGGACCTGAGGGCCGGTTATGTCTATCAAGCGCATCGGGTCACGGGGGTCCGGCGCTGCCCAGAGGGTGTGGAGAGAAGGATGGGAAAGGTGTATTGCGGTTAATCCAGAGGAGAGAGGGTATGATACAGAGTCGATACGGCTTAGAAAAGCACGGAATCAAAAACGTCAACACCGCCTACTGGAACCTCACCACTTCTGCCCTGTACGAAGAGGCGGTACGCCGACGTGAGGGGTTGATCGCCCATCTCGGCCCCCTGGTGGTCCGGACCGGACACCATACCGGTCGTGCTCCCAACGATAAGTTCATTGTGAAAGAGCCTTCCAGCGAAGAGAAGATCTGGTGGGGACCGGTCAACCGTCCTTTTGACCCGGCAAAGTTTGAGGCCCTCTACCATCGTCTCCTCGCCTATCTGCAGGGGAAAGACATCTTTATCCAGGACTGCTTTGCCTGCGCCGATCCCGAGTATCGACTCCCCATCCGGGTCATCACCGAGACCGCCTGGCACAACCTCTTTGCCCGCAACATGTTTATCCAGCAGCACGATCGGGCCAAGCTGGTTGATCACGTGCCGGAGTTTACCGTGATCAACCTCCCCCGCTTCCACGCCGTTCCCGAGGTGGATGGGACCAACTCTGAGGTCTTCATTTTGATCAACTTTGCCCGGAAGCTCATCCTGATCGGGGGGACCAGCTACGCCGGTGAGATCAAAAAGTCGATCTTCAGCGTGCTCAACTACCTGCTTCCCCAGGAACGGGTCCTCTCCATGCACTGCTCGGCCAATGTGGGACCGGATGGGGATACCGCCCTCTTCTTTGGTCTTTCTGGTACCGGCAAGACCACCCTCTCCGCCGATCCCCATCGGACCCTTATCGGTGACGATGAGCATGGATGGAGTGATCGAGGCATCTTCAATTTTGAAGGGGGATGTTACGCCAAGGTGATCCGACTCTCCCGCGAGGCAGAGCCGGAGATCTACGAGACCACCCGCCGTTTCGGTACCATCCTGGAGAATGTGGCCATTGATACCGAAAGCCGGCGACTCGATCTGAACGACGCCTCGTTGACCGAAAACACCCGGGCCGCCTACCCGATCTCCCATATCCCCAATGCCAGCCGTGCCGGTATCGCCGGTCATCCCCGTAACATCGTGATGCTGACCGCTGACGCTTTCGGTGTGATGCCTCCCATTGCCAGGCTGACCCCGGCCCAGGCCATGTACCACTTCCTCTCCGGGTATACGGCCAAGGTGGCCGGAACAGAGACGGGAATGGGGAGCGAACCCCAGGCCACCTTCAGCACCTGCTTCGG